>JBJTXE010000206.1:0-2067 GCA_046082075.1 Bacteroidota bacterium | reverse complement strand
TTCGTGGTAGATGGTGGGAATACCCACATCAAACTTGGGGTATTCAGCCAAAGAGAATTGGCTTCGGTTCATCGTTGTTCCTCCGTCCATGAAATGGGATCCTTGCTAAGTCCGGAATGTACGGTGGTTATGGCCAACGTTGGAAGTCCAGAAATTTATTCGGAATGCCAAGGGCTGGGTTGTAAAATCTATTCCTTGCACCCCCTCGGAAAGTTGCCCTTTGCAAACTGCTATCTCACCCCGGAATCTTTAGGAATCGACCGACTTTGCAACGTGGCTGCAGCTAACGCCTTGCATCCCGAGCAAAACGTATTGGTGGTGGATGCAGGCACCTGCATCAAGTTTGACCTCATCAACGCCAAGGGTGAATACTGCGGGGGATCCATTTCTCCGGGCATTGCCCTGCGCTATCGCAGCTTACACGACTACACGGCAAACCTGCCCTTACTGTCCCCTTCTGCTTGGGAATTGCTGGGGGTAAGTACCGAAAAAAGCCTTCACAGCGGCGTGATGGGAAGTGTTATTGCAGAAATCACATGGCGCATGCAAGAATATCGAAGCCTTTATGAATCTTTAACGGTTTACCTCACCGGTGGTGATGCGCATTATTTTGATATGGGCCAAAAAAATAGCATCTTTGTCGACGAAAATTTAACCCTCAAGGGCATTTATGCACTCTACCTTTTTCAAAACCCTTAAAGGGGCCCTCATCCTTGGTTTGTTACTTCCCGTTTTTGGTCAGCAAAGCGTATCGCATCCGCTCACCTCTTACGGCATTGGAGATTACCAATTAAACGACCACGGAATTTATTCCGGCATGGGCAACGTCTACGTTCCTTTCATCGATTCTTCCCACTTGAACTTTTTAAACCCAGCAACCTATAGCGCCTTAAGCAAAGGCAACACGTTGTTCTCCCTGGGAGTGAACCAAAGAACCTCTTTTCTCAGTCAAGGTAACGAACGCATGGTGCGGTCCACCGGTAACTTAAACCATCTTGCCTTAGGCTTCAAACTAAAACAGCGCATGGGGATAGCATTTGGGATAAACCCTTATGCAGCAAAAGGTTATTCCCTCAGTGAAAAAATCTTCACGGGTGTGGACTCCCTGTTGAACAGTTATGAAGGTTCTGGTTACATCAACCGCGTCTTTTTAGGATACTCGTATGCACCAATACAAACCAAAAACACGTTGATGAGCTTAGGAGCCCAAGCCGGGTATTTATTTGGTGGAGTCCGGGATCAACGGAGCAGTCAGTTAATCCAAGGAACTACGGCCTCAGGGGGACTGTACCAAGAAGACTTACAGATTTCAGCGATCAACGCCGAATTTGGTTTGGCTTTTTCCCAAAAAATAGGCTCGCGCTATGAGCTTAAATTCGGTGGTACTTTTGCTCCAAAAATGAAAATCGCCGGTGATTTACAAAGTGTCTTTTACAGTGCTAGCAACTTAAATCTGCCGTCTTCCTACGACACATTGAATTCACAACAGTTCAGCGGTCATGTCATACAAGGTCAACGAATTGCGCTAGGAATCATGCAACAATTCTACCTTCGAGAGCGCTCTCGAAAAAATAAAACGAAGCATCCTCAGCTCAATTTGGCCCTGCAATATGCGCAACAAACCCGAAACTCCTATCATTTTACAGGAAGCAATTACGATTCCTTGGGTGGAATTGCCTCGAATACCTCGCTATACCAAATTGGCGTAGAATTCCGACCAGAACGTTTCCTTTACGAAAACCTCGCAACCTTGGGGTTCTTCGACAAATTCTGCTATCGTATTGGAGGATATTACGGTCAACTCCCCTATTCCGATGCTGCGGGAAATGTTTTTAGAGCGCAAGCCGTAACTTTCGGCCTTGGTATTCCTGTCTTATCCCAACAATCGCTGTCCTCCATCAATTTCTCTTGTATTGTTGGTCAACGTGGCACGTTCAAAACCGGAGCGCTCCAGGAAACCTTTATCTCCGTTCAACTGGGTGCAGTGCTGGCTCCGGCAGGATTTGAACGATGGTTCAGAAAACGAAAAATGGATTAATGCGGATTTTGCTCCTTCTTTTGTTTTTC
>JBJTXE010000205.1:0-2204 GCA_046082075.1 Bacteroidota bacterium | reverse complement strand
TGCCGAGCTATTGGTGGACGTTGTGCATGAAGCCGACTACAACAAGCGGCAAATCATCATCCAACAGATGAAAGATATTGAACATGAGAACGATGCAATTACCCACACAATTTTCGTAGAACTCGGTAAGAATTTCATTACGCCGTTTGACCGTGAAGACATCCACAGTTTGGCCAGTGCCTTGGATGATGTGGCGGACTACATTTACGCCTCCGGGAAAAAAATCAATTTCTACAAACTCGACCCCTTGGCCGATGATGGAATTCAAAAAAGCGCGAAACTCATCCTCGAAGGGGTTTTAGCACTCAAACAAGCGGTAATGGAATTACGGAACCTTAAAAACACGCAGAAAATTATCGATTGCATTATAAAAATTAATTCCGCAGAAAACGCTGCCGATGCGGTTTTTGACACCTGCATTGAACGTCTTTTCGAGTCCGATGTTGATGCAAAAGAACTTATCAAACGCCGCGATCTTTACATGGTATTGGAGTCTGCAACGGACAAATGCGAGGATGCTGGCAACGTGATCGAATCCATTGTGGTAAAATTTGCATAATTAAAGATGTTTACGCTCCTCATCGTTGTTATCGTAATAGCGCTGTTATTCGATTTGGTCAATGGATTTCACGACGCGGCAAATTCCATTGCCACCGTGGTGTCAACGAAAGTGCTAACCCCATTTCAAGCGGTTATTTGGGCAGCATTTTTTAACGTACTCGCTTACTGGGTATTTGACATGAGTGTAGGAAATACGGTTGCCAAAACTGTGGATAATTCTGCCATTGACCTTTGGGTGATTTTCGCCGGACTCATTGCTGCAACAGTTTGGAATCTTCTTACCTGGTGGTTGGGGATTCCCTCCTCCTCCTCACATACCTTGATCGGTGGATTTGCTGGTGCAGCTGTCACGCACGTAACTATGCAAACCGGCTCACTCTCTGAAGGTTTCGGTGTGATTGCTGGAAAAGAGATTCTAACTATTGTGTTATTCATTTTCCTAGCACCTATGATTGGTGGATTCATCTCCTACCTGATTACCGTTGCGACCATTGCTCGAAATTATTGGAATAAAATGCTGGTCATTGCGCTCCTTTCGACCTTAACTCTTTTTGGATTGTATTACATGGTAGAATACATGGATGTTAAAATCATCATGTTGTACATCGTTGCTGGAATGATTGGGATATTCATTTTGGTATATACCTACCATTACATAGCCTATCGAAATCGCCCCTCTGCGTTGCGGGAGGCTGAAATGCACAAAAAACTACAATTGCTTTCTTCCGCCGCTTTTTCCATTGGACACGGAGGCGCAGATTCGCAAAAAGTGATGGGGATTATATGTGCAGCGCTATTGGTTTACGGAAACACCGCTCGAAAAGAGGGTAAAGAGGATACCATCAGCCGGCAGTTCGCTATCACAGAACTCGTTCAAATAGAGTATCACAACGCGAAGGGTAAATTGGAGAAATTTAAGCCTGAATATGCGGTGATTGACTCTACACTGTACTACGTTAATCATCATGAAATTGTGAACGGCCAAGGAGAGGTTATTTACAATGAATCTGAAGAATTAGTGGCAAAAAACAAAGCCAATGTCCCGAGTTACAAGGCCATCGACACTTCCTTGGTCAAATTGGAGGTGTACATGAATGGTAAAGATTTATGCGATGCCGTTTCCAAGGAGACCATATTCCAAGGCAAACAATTAAACCCTCAGTACAGAAACGCATCGCTGTTCAGCAGTGTGGTAAATCCCAACGGTGAATTGAAAAGCGACTACAAGATTAAAACAAAAGTGCATTCCGAAACCATGCCCATTTGGATTGCCTTTGGATGCTATTTAATGATTGGCTTAGGAACCCTCATGGGAGGCTGGAAAATTGTTAAAACCATGGGGTCCAAAATCACCAAAGTTACGCCTTTAGAGGGGGTATGTGCTGAAACCGCGGGAGCATTGACCTTGTTCACGGTTTCTAACTTTGGTATACCGGTTTCTACAACCCATACCATTACGGGGTCCATCATCGGAGTTGGAGCCACCAAACGACTGAGCGCGGTACGATGGGGAGTTACGGTGAATTTACTATGGGCTTGGATTCTTACCATCCCGGTAAGTGCTCTTTTAGCAGGATTAATTTACGTCCTAGTCTACTTTCTTAGATAATTACTGCCGAGTGCTTTTTATCTAATATTTTTTT
>JBJTXE010000204.1:0-2943 GCA_046082075.1 Bacteroidota bacterium | reverse complement strand
GAATTACGGGCAGCAACGGTAAAACAACGACCAAGGAATTGGTAAATACCGTTTTAAGCACCAGTAAAAAGGTTTTGTGCACCAAGGGCAATTTAAACAACCATATTGGGGTACCACTAACCCTACTCCAACTGCGTCCAGAACATGAAATCGCCATCGTTGAAATGGGCGCCAACCGTCCAGGAGACATTGCCGAATTATGCGACATCACGGAACCAACCCACGGAATAATCACAAACATAGGTAGAGCTCATCTGGAAGGATTCGGTTCTTTTGAGGGAGTACTCTCAACGAAACTGGCCCTGTACGAAGCAATATCTGCACATCAAGGTGTTTTATTCGTGAATGCCGACGATGAAACGTTAACGCGCCATTTACCTAAATTAACCCTTGCGACATTTTCCATCGTCAGCGAATCGGAGGTGGTTGGGGTCTTAGAGGAACTGAATCCTTATGTTACGTTTAACTACAAAACCCAAAGAGGCACTTTTGGCCCGATTCAAACCCACTTGGTTGGAGCCTATAACTTGTATAATTTCTTAACAGCGGTGGCTGTAGGACTTCACTTTGGTGTTTCCGATATCAACATTGCTGCTGCACTAAGCACCTACATTCCTTCCAATAACCGTTCTCAGGTTCAAAAAACCGATCGAAACACCATAATTGTGGATTGCTACAACGCAAACCCCTCCAGCATGTCAGCAGCGCTTGCCTCCTTCGAACGTGTAAATTCGAACAAGAAGTTGGCAATATTAGGCGATATGTTGGAGTTAGGCGAGGTTTCACACGAAGAACACAGGGCTATCATTGAGCATTGTCGGAAGGCCGGAATAAATTGTCTTACCATTGGTAAAGAATTTGGACAATGTCATGGAACGAATCACTACGAAAACGTTCAACAACTTTTGGATAGCGGGTATTTGGAGTCCATCTATGAGACCACCGTATTGGTCAAAGGTTCTCGTGGCATCGGTTTGGAGCAACTTATCCCCTACCTTTAACCTCCGTATTGCATTAAAAAGGATTTTAGAAAGGTGTCCAAGTCACCATTCATAACCCCTTCCACATCGGAAGTTTCGGTACCTGTACGTACGTCTTTGACCAATTTGTAGGGATGCATGACGTAGTTTCTAATCTGAGACCCCCACTCTATCTTCTTTTTCCCTGCCTCAATTTCGCTCCGTTTTTCCATCCGCTCTCGCAATTCCAGTTCGTACAATTGTGATCTTAACAACTGCATGGCCTTTTCCTTGTTCGCTAACTGGGAACGTGACTCGGAATTCTCAATGATAATGCCTGAAGGGGCGTGTCTTAACCGCACGGCCGTCTCAACTTTGTTCACGTTTTGACCTCCTGCTCCACCGGATCGAAAGGTCTCCCAGGTAATATCAGCAGGATTGACATTGATTTCTATATTATCATCAACCAGTGGATAAACGTACACGGATACAAATGAAGTGTGGCGTTTCGCGTTGGAATCGAACGGAGAAATCCGCACTAAACGGTGAACACCATTCTCCCCTTTTAAAAAACCAAAAGCAAACTCTCCGTCAAATTCTAATGAAACCGTTTTAATTCCGGCCACATCGCCCTCCTGAAGGTTTAATTCGGCAATTTTATACCCTTGTTTTTGAGCCCACATGGTGTACATACGTGTTAGCATGGAGGCCCAATCGCACGATTCCGTTCCACCTGCACCCGCTGTGATTTGTATCACTGCGCTTAATGAATCTTCTTCATTGGAAAGCATGTTCTTTAATTCCAACTCTTCTACCCTATTGATTAAGAGTTTATATTGCTCATCTACTTCCTCCGGAGTAGCGCCTCCTTCCTTTTCAAACTCGATGAGTACTTGTAAATCTTCGTATCCCGATTGGATTGATTTGAATCCATCTACCCAATATTTTAGGCCTCGAATAACTTTCATTTGCGCTTCGGCTTTTTTGGGGTCGTCCCAAAAGCTTGGATCTTGGGTACGCAATTCCTCTTCGCTCAATTGTTGGGTTTTTTCGGCAATTTTCAAGTAAGCAAATATCTTTTCAATCCGTTGCTCTAAATCCTTATTTTGTTCATTGGTCATGGGCACAAAAATACAAAACTTCAATGCTTTCGTTGAGAATCATTTCTTTATATTACTTTTGTGAAAAAAGTAATCATGAGCGTACCCACTAATTTAAAATACACCAAAGAGCACGAATGGATTCTCATCGATGGAGATGTGGCAACCATCGGAATCACCGATTTTGCACAAGGCGAATTGGGAGATATCGTTTATGTTGAAATCGAAACCGTTGGCGAGACCTTAAGCAAAGACGAAGTTTTCGGTTCTGTTGAGGCCGTAAAAACCGTTTCTGATTTATTCATGCCTGTTAGCGGTGAAATTTTGGAGTTCAATGAAGCTTTAGAAGGAAATCCTGAGGCAGTTAACAAGGATCCATACGGTGAAGGATGGATGATTAAGGTTCGTGTTAGCGACCTTGGAGAAGTGGATAGTTTAATGGACGCTGAGGCTTATCAGGGCCTTGTAGGATAACGAATTAAAAACAGCATTAAAAAAGCCCTGACGGTTTCGTCAGGGCTTTTTTGTTATGCATCTATTTTCGCATATTTAGCGTTTCGTTCAATGAACTCCCTTCGAGGAGGAACATCATCGCCCATAAGCATCGAAAAGATTTGATCACATTCAGCTGCATTTTCAATGGTCACTTGGCGCAAAGTACGTGACTCAGGATTCATGGTCGTTTCCCATAATTGTTCCGCATTCATTTCACCTAGACCTTTGTATCGCTGAACATTCACCGAGGACTCACTTCCTCCTCCTTTCAATTCCATGATTAAACGGTCGCGCATGTCATCGTTCCAAGCATACTCCGACTTATTCCCTTTCTTAACTTGGTAAAGAGGTGGCGTAGCAATATAGATATAACCGTGCTCGATGAGTTC
>JBJTXE010000203.1:0-2259 GCA_046082075.1 Bacteroidota bacterium | reverse complement strand
TAATCGATCAGCATCGGGCAAGGGTAAATCGGAAACCCGAGAGGTATCTCGAATGGCGGATTTCGCCGCCATCGTCCCATAGGTAATGATTTGAGCCACCCGGTTTGAACCGTACTTATTAATAACATAATCGATCACCTTTCCTCGGCCTTCGTCGTCAAAATCGATATCAATATCGGGCATGGATATACGGTCTGGGTTCAAGAAACGCTCAAATAGCAGGTCATATTTAATCGGATCAATGTTGGTGATTCCGTTACAATACGCCACTGCAGAACCGGCCGCCGAACCCCTACCTGGCCCCACCGAAACTCCCATATCCCGTGCTGCTTTACAAAAATCTTGTACAATTAAGAAATAACCAGGATATCCGGTATTTTCGATGGTTTTAAGCTCAAAATCCAACCGTTCCTTCATGGTTTCAGAAATTTCACCGTAGCGTTTACGCGCTCCTTCATACGTCAAATGACGTAAATAGGCATTTTCTCCGTTTTTGGTTCCATTAACCTCATCCTCTTCATCAATGAACTCCTCGGGAATATCAAACTTGGGTAGCAATACGTTTCGTGAGAGCGTGTAAGGTTCGCACTTATCAATGATTTCAGCAACGCTTAGAATGGACTGGGGAAGATCCGCAAAAAGCCGTTTCATTTGGTCGGGTGATTTAAAGTAAAATTCGTCGTTGGCGAAACCAAAGCGATATCCGCGCCCATGCCCAATCGGTGTTGAAACCAATTCCCCCTCTTTAACGCATAAAAGAACATCGTGAGCCTTGGCATCGGCTTGCTGGATGTAATAGGTATTATTGGTCGCCACCAACCGAACGTTGTGTTGTTGAGAAAATGCCGTTAAAACTTCGTTGGCATGCTCCTGCGCCTCTAAACGGTGGCGGTTTATTTCCAAATAAAAATCATCACCAAACTGGGATTTCCACCACAGCAAAGCCTCCTCGGCCTTGGCTTCTCCTGCGTTCAAAATCAAGGAATAAATTTCCCCATCCAGCCCGCCTGAAAGCACGATAATATCGGACTTGTAGCTTTGTAAAAGTTCTTTGTCGATGCGCGGCAGATAGTAAAACCCTTCAGTGTAAGCATACGAGGCCAATTTGATCAAATTTTGATACCCCCGCTTATTTTTTGCCAGCAACACCATCTTATAACCGAGGTCTTTTTCCGACCTATTTTTTCGATCGCGGCACACGTTGAACTCGCAACCAATGATCGGTAGAATCGGTCTCTTGGTATAGACCTCTCCATTTTCCTCCGCTTCGATGCGTTTCTCTTCGATGCTTTTGTTGTGCTCGGAAATCAACTTTTCAAATTGAAAAGCGGCCATCATGTTACCATTATCTGTTAACGCAAGGGCCGGTAGATCCATTTCTATGGCTGTTTGCACCAAGGATTTGATTTCCGCGGTCGATTGAAGAAGCGTATATTGAGAATGAACGTGAAGGTGGGTAAACGGAGCATCTTCGAGTGCTTCTGGAATTTCATCGCTCAGCGAAATGGTGCTGCTGTCCGATTTTTTAAGCGCTTTACTCGCTTCCTTTAAACTCCTATGTTCCATCCCCAAAAGCTGCAATGGTCCGGGATTTAGTTGTCGAAAACGAACTAAAGAATCAGCTTCTGACCCTAAGGATCCCTTGGGAATGTGCCCCAATCGAAGCATTTCCAAAAAACAGCGGGTTGTAGCTTCCACGTCTGCCGTTGCGTTGTGAGCTTCCGTAAATCCTTCTGCAAACAAATGGGCATATAGCTCAGTCAACGTGGGAAGTTTGAACTTCCCTCCTTTTCCACCAGGAATTTGCAACAATCGAGCAGTTTCCTCGGTGCAAGTATCCAATACAGGGATGCTTTCCAAAGGCGAATCCCATCCCAACCTCACCAATTCGCATCCCATCACGTTAAGATCGAACCGAAGGTTGTGCCCTACTAAGAATTTGGCCTCCTTCAAGTCCTGCAAAAAGACCTGAACCACCTCTTCAATAGGCACCCCATCTTGCTTCGCCAATGCCGTAGAAATACCGTGTATACGCTCCGAATCATAGGGTATCGTAAATCCATTAGGCTGAATCAAAGAGTCGTTGCGACGGATTAATTTACCTTCGTCGTCGTGCAGTTGCCAGGCTAACTGAATCACGCGAGGCCAGTTGTCGGTATCCGTTATGGGCGCTTTAAAATTACGCGGCAAACCCGTGGTTTCCGTATCAAAAATCAAATACATAAATGGTGAAAATTGTGAAAGTTAAAGGTAGTAACT
>JBJTXE010000202.1:0-2394 GCA_046082075.1 Bacteroidota bacterium | reverse complement strand
TTCTTGTCGGCTTAAACGCATCGGCACAAACATGGAGCAACGACGTAGCTCAAATTTTTTATAATAAATGTACTTCCTGCCATCATACGGGAGGAATAGCGCCATTTCCCTTAACCACGTATCAAGAAGCTTCACCCATGGCGGCGGCAATTTATGCGGCGATATCTCCGGGAGCTACGCATCAAATGCCCCCATGGCCGCCGGACAATACTTACCAACAATACTTGCACGACCGCGCTTTAACTGCAGCAGAGAAAACCACATTGTTCAATTGGTTAAATAACGGTTTTCCGGAGGGCAATGCGGCACAAACGCCGCCCCCGCCTGTATACAATGCAGGCAGTATCCTAGGCAACGGGGATTTGACGGTGAAAATGCCGAATTATATTTCTAATGCTACTTCGCAGATGGATGATTACGTTTGTTTTGCCATTCCAACGAATCTGAGCCAAACCCGAACCATAAAAGCAGTTGAAGTCGTGCCAGGAAACATGGAAATAGTACACCATGCGCTCATTTACATTGACCATAACGGTGTAGAAACTACCAATACCAATGGGTTCTGTTCCAGTCCCGGATCGGCAAGCACAAAACTTCTGTCCGCCTATGTTCCCGGTTCAGCGCCATTGGTTTTCCCTTCCGCCGCCCCCTTGAAACTTGGGGTTGATATAGGTCCTGGATCAAAAATATATTTTGCCATGCATTATCCGAATGGAAGCGCCGGAATGCTGGATAGCACCAAGGTGATTCTTCATTTTTATCCCCCTGGAGTAAGCGGTGTTCGTCAGGTTTCAGCCGATCCGATAATTGCCGATTATAGTTTTACCCTTCCTGCCAATCAAGTTACTACGCTAACAGCCCAATACCCCAATAATGGCGGAATACCTGTAGCAATATCCGCCCTTTCTGTGGCTCCTCATATGCATTTATTGGGAAAAAGTATTAAGTCCTATGCTTTAGCCCCTAATAACGTAGATACTTTGAAACATATCAATGTACCCCATTGGGATTTTCACTGGCAAGGATTTTATACCTTCTCTCATCTTCAAAAAATTCCTGCTGGATATAAATTTAAAGGAGAAGCCCTTTTTGACAACACTTCAAATAATCCGCACAACCCGAATACGCCCCCATTGAACGTTCAGTTTGGTGAGAACACAACGGATGAAATGTTCATTGTTTATTATCATTATTTACTGTACCAGGCGGGGGATGAAAATTATGATTTAAGCCAATTGGTAAGCGCAAGTTTACCCGAATACCAAGGCTTTCAATCGAATGAAATACATGTTTATCCAAACCCATTCTCAGTAGGCGCGGTTACCTTATCTTTTGAGGAAGTCTTCACGGAAGGAATGAAGGCGTCAATTTACAATGCACAAGGAGCTTTTATTCGTGATCTTACCCCTCAATTGGTTCCTGGTGAACATCAATTGTTATGGAATGGTATGAGTGAAGATAATAATCCTTGTACACCGGGACTTTATTATATCTCAGTAAACCGCAACGGAAAGTTCTTCTCTGCCAAGTTGGTCAAGCAGTAGCATTTGTAGAATCCAAGGTTTTTCCTACTTTTGCAATCGAATTGGTCTCGTGGCCGAGCGGCTAGGCACCGGTCTGCAAAACCGTATACTCCGGTTCGAATCCGGACGAGACCTCTCCAAAAGCCCTTCGGGGCTTTTTTTGTGATGTTAATTTAGGAATAAGAAATATATACTCTCTTTTGAAGATTCAAGAATATCTTCTATATTTGGCACACCTAAAATTTAAATTTCATTTATCATGAGCAAAACACAGAACAATGGATTAAAAAGAACCTTTAGTGGTTTTTCAGCAGTGGTCGCTTTTCTCGCTATGGCTATCGCGTTAGTTGCGGGGATTATGATTTACCAAAACGTATTTGGTGCACCAAGTAATTTCGTAGACAATGATCCAAGCGGTGAACCATTGGAAGGCAACCTCTTGGGGGTGATTTATAAAGGCGGATTTATCGTACCTGGACTTGTTGCTATCAACATCATCATTGTGATCTTTTCATTAGAGCGCTTGGTGACGTTATTGTTGGCGAATGGCAAAGGAAAATCGGCCAAATTCATTGCTAACATTAAGAATTTTATGAGCAACAATGACTTTAATGGTGCTATTGCAGCTTGCGATATGCAGAAAGGTTCATTAGCGGCTGTTGTAAGAGCGGGAATGGTAAAATACCAACATATTTCTTCGGACAACCACATGGATAAAGAACAAAAGCTCGAAACCTTGAAAAAAGAATTGGAAGAGGCTACAGCTTTAGAATTACCTATGTTATCCAAAAATTTAACGGTACTTTCCACTTGTGCCACTATTGCAACCTTGGTTGGTTTGATTGGAACAGTATTGGGAATGATTCGTTCC
>JBJTXE010000201.1:0-2076 GCA_046082075.1 Bacteroidota bacterium | reverse complement strand
GTTCTGTCCGCTTGCAGGTTAAACCATCTATGGTCAACGGATTTAACATTGCGCATGGAGGAATTACCTATTCCTTGTCCGACTCAGCTATGGCCTTTGCAGCCAATGCCCACGGAAAGGTGGCAATGAGCATTGAAACAGCGATTTCCCATGTCAAAAAAGCGGTTTTAGGAGATGTTTTAACCGCGCATTGCAAAGAATTAAGTCGGGGAAAAACCGTGGGGAGGTATGAGGTAGAAGTAAAAAACCAGAAGGACCTGGTGGTTGCTTTATTCAAAGGCACCGTTTTTTATACGGAAGAATCGTGGGGTTGAAGTTTACAAAACGGAGATTCAGTCATTGTGGTGAAAGATCTTCTCGCGAAAGATATTGGTAGTTTCGGAATGAACAATTTGGTTTACTTAACGGAAACTATTACCCTCCGGTTTGTCGCTTTGCCTTTTTCGGTTGCGTTCGTCGCGGCAGGATTGCTTTCGCCGTGAACTTGAATTTCAATAAGCTCGCTGGCTATTCCAAGGCGAATTAAGGCATTTTTCACCGTTTCACAACGTCTTTTTGCCAGATCCATGTTGTAGGCTTCGTTCCCATCCGAATCGCAGTAACCGTGAAGGGTTAACACGGAGGATTGGGAAACGTCGCCGAGTTTTTTTAATTCTTCAGCCGTTGGAGTGGCTTGGTCGTGGTCAAAGTACAGGGTAATCGGGGCGGGTTTTGGCTCGGCTTTTAATGGCGGAGGAAGTTCTTTGGTATTGCTTGGCGCAGGGTCTAAGGGTTTGATTTTTTCCGTTAATGCCGAAATGTCTGCAAAATAGATATCCAGGTTTCGAATAAAAAAGGCCGACCTTCCATCGGCAGAGGCCACAAATCCCATGTCGTCCTCCTGCGTGTTGAATGGAGCTCCAATGTTTACAGGCTCCCCCAATTTTCCATTCGCTTCGATTTGTACTTTGAAAATATCTAGCCCACCATAGCCCCCCATTCCGTCGCTGCTAAAATAAATGGTACGGTTATCCGCGGCAATAAAAACGGATCGCTCGTCTCCTTGTGTTGATACTCCCATGATTTGAGGAAAACTCCATTCACCCTGCTGCTTTACACTGTAGTACAAATCCATGGGGCCATTATAATACGGCCCGCAAGCTACAATGAACAATTTTCCATCGGCGGATACGGCCATTCCGTCCGTGCCAAATCCGAAGTTGGCTTGGGATTGCAAACTAAAAAAACGATTGATATTGGCCCCCATACTCCCGGTTTTCATCCAAGTTCCATTGCGTTTTTCAGCTCGGTAATAAGGCCCCCCCATGGATCTCCAGTTGCCGGCCCAACTTTGATAATACATTTCCGTGCCGTCGCTGCTGAAGGTGGGTTCATCTTCACCAGAAAACGTATTAATCGACGCTAAGGCAACTGGGGCCTGCCAAGCTCCGTTCACGAAGTCGCTTTGAAAAATATCACCGCTGCCTCCCGAGCTGCCGCTACTAGCGCGATGGCTCATGAAGAACAACGAATTCCCGTTGGGCAACAAGCTGATATTGCATTCCCGATCTTCGGAATTGAGTTGCGGTAGCTCCACAATGTTGATGGGTTGGGAATGTTGTAGAATTTCGTAGGACTGTGCATGCAATCCCAGGGCCGAAAAAGCGATGCAAAGGGTGATGAGTTGTTTCATGATTGCCATAACGATGCCGTTTATTTTTGGTTACGCAGACAAGTATAGGAATTGGTTCGGATTAATTCGTAAGTAAAGTTTTATCCAATGTTTCAGTAATTTAATTCATTAACTTAGTAAACAAATTGTATTTTAACGGGGTTAAATCTTCGCTACTACTCATCTACCCCGACGAACCTATGAGTTTTTCTTCCAACGACCCCTTTGATTATGCCTTCATTGGTTTGGGTTGTGGTAATGCATTGGTAGTGCTCGAACTTGAGGAACGTGGCTTGCTTCGAGGCAAACGGATTTTGGTGATTGAGCCTGCGAATAAACGTCAAAACGATCGCACCTTTTGTTTTTGGATGGAGCCCCAACAAGTTAATAGCAGCTTTTTATCAGGGGTAGTCGAGCACGAATGG
>JBJTXE010000200.1:0-3962 GCA_046082075.1 Bacteroidota bacterium | reverse complement strand
GACAGCAACGGTAAGCAATTGTTTTTAATTTTACAATCCGAAGAAACAGTAACCATCGATTTAAAAAACATGAACTTTAATGGCGCTGACCGAGCCAGTGTTTATGTAGAACTTTCAGCCCTTATTACCCCGGAAGAAACCGCTGCTGAACCGTTGACCGATTCCGTCGATACGACAGAAGCATAAGACGCTAATAAACTATTTGAAAGAGGGGCCTCGTGCCCCTTTTTATTGCCCCAAAATATTATGATTTGTCGTTACCTTTGCCTATGGCCTTCCAACTTTCAGCTCCATTTCAACCTACCGGGGATCAACCCGATGCCATAGAGCAATTGGTGCATGGCCTTAAAGAAGGCTTTCCTTTTCAAACCTTGCTAGGAGTTACCGGAAGTGGAAAAACCTTTACCGTTGCGAACGTCATCCAAGAGATACAAAAACCTACCCTCATTCTTTCCCACAACAAAACCCTAGCAGCCCAGCTCTACAACGAATTCAAACAGTTTTTTCCTAAAAATGCCGTAGAGTATTTTGTTTCGTATTACGACTATTATCAACCTGAAGCCTATTTACCCGTCACCAACACCTACATTGAAAAAGACCTCTCGATCAACCAAGAGATTGAAAAACTCCGTTTAGCCGCAACCTCTGCGCTGCTTTCTGGACGAAAAGATGTTATTGTGGTCGCTTCGGTGTCGTGCATTTATGGTATTGGGAATCCCCATGAATTCAAGAAAAGCATCCTTCCCGTGGAAGTTGGAATGATCACGCCTCGAAATGCATTTCTTCACCGCTTAGTCGAAAACCTATACACGCGCAGTGATGAAACTTTCGAACGTGGCATGTTTCGCGTCAGCGGTGACACCGTAGATATTTTTCTCGCATACGCCGATCATGTTGTTCGAGTACTTTTTTTTGGCGATGAAATTGAAGGATTACAATCCATTGATCCCTACACGAACGAAGTCTTGGAGCGTTGTACTTCCTTAAACCTCTACCCTGCAAATCTTTTCGTTTCAAGTCCTGAAAACACCTTGCAAGCCATTCACCAAATTCAAGACGATCTAGTTCTACAAGTAGAAGCGTTCAAGCAAGCCGGAAAATTAGAGGAAGCCAACCGGCTCAACGAACGCGTTTCTTACGATTTAGAAATGATCCGAGAACTGGGTTATTGTTCCGGTATAGAAAATTACTCGCGCTATTTTGACAACCGCAATCCTGGAGAACGACCCTTTTGCCTTTTGGATTATTTTCCCGATGATTTTTTAATGGTAGTGGACGAAAGCCATGTAACGCTCCCTCAAATCAAAGGCATGTACGGAGGCGACAAAGCGCGAAAAACGAACTTAGTATCCTATGGCTTTCGGCTTCAAGCCGCGATGGACAACCGTCCGCTGAAATACGAAGAATTTGAGGGTTTACTCCATCAATGCCTCTTTGTATCTGCCACCCCAGCTGAATTGGAGATCAGCCTTTCCGAAGGCATACTCGTCGAGCAAGTCATTCGACCCACAGGATTGTTGGATCCAGTGATTGAGGTACGTCCGAGCCGGCATCAAATCGATAACTTGATTGATGAAATCCAACAACGAATTGCGGTTAATGAGCGAACCTTGGTAACCACCCTCACCAAACGCATGGCCGAGGAGCTTCAAAAATATTTACAAAAGGTGGGCATCAAGAGCCAATACATCCACAGCGATATCGACACCCTCGACCGAGTAGCGATACTTCGCGAACTACGGCTTGGGAATTTTGACGTCTTGGTAGGGGTCAATTTACTGCGAGAAGGATTGGATTTACCCGAAGTATCTTTGGTGGCAATCCTGGATGCGGATAAAGAGGGATTCTTAAGGAATGTCAAATCGCTTGTTCAAACCGTTGGAAGAGCTGCACGAAATGTGAACGGTAAAGTCATCATGTATGCAGACAAAATCACCGATTCGATGCGTTTAACGATAGAGGAAACCGAACGCAGAAGATCGTTGCAAATAGCCTACAACGAGGAGCACGGTTTGGTGCCGCAACCATTAAACAAATCTATCGATCAAGGAATTCTTCAAAATTCAGAACGGGAAAAAGCGTACAAGCAATCCGAAGCACTTGCCTTGGCCGCCGAACCTAAAAGTGAATTCAAGAACCTAAAAGACTTGGAAAAAGAAATTAAAGAACAGAAAAAAAGCATGCAGCAAGCAGCCAAAGCCTTGGATTTTATTCAAGCTGCAGCGCATCGAGACATCATCGTTCAATTAGAAACCAAAAAAAATCAGTTCACATGAACCATAAAATCATCTTAAAACGCTTAGCAATTCTTGAAGGAATTTCCTACTTGTGCCTTGGAATTACGGTCCCATTGAAATATAAACTCGGATACAACTTGCCGAATTTAATCGTTGGAATGACCCATGGAGTGCTTTTTATTGCATACTGCATTTGGGTTTTAATTTACGGCTTACGTGCGCAAAAACAAGCCGCTTTTTTCATCCTTGGATGGTTGATGTCCCTTCTCCCCTTCGGCACCTTTTGGTTTGACGCAAAACACTTGAAATCTCAAGACTGAGTATGCATCCCGAACTAAGATCCTACTTGGACAAAAGCAAAGCCCAGTCAAAAGAAATTAAATCCTTTTTACAAAAAAATAGGAAAAACAAACACTTGGATGTTTGGTTTCATAGAGAACATGATGAGGTGTTCCAAACCCTCGACTGCCTCGATTGCGCCAATTGCTGTAAAACCACCTCCCCTATTTTTCGCGATGCGGACATCCGACGAATTGCCAAGCATTTACGCATGAAAGAAGCTGCATTGATCGAGCAATATCTCCGCTTGGACGAAGACCAAGACTACGTGCTTCAAAAAGCCCCCTGCAGTTTTTTGGGAACGGATAATAAATGCAGTATCTACGAGCACCGTCCCTTAGCCTGCCGCGAATACCCACATACCGATCGAAAGAACATGCATCAAATATTGAAAATCACGGAGAAAAACACCCAGATATGTCCTGCTGTTGCCAAAATAATGGACAAGCTAATGACCTAATTCCTTACCTTTGATACGATGTCAGTTAGCTTGGTTATAACGGTTTACAAAGATTATGAGGCACTCTCCCTCGTTTTGCAATCCGTATCGAGGCAATCCCTTATTCCGCAACAAATTATTGTGGCCCATGATACCATCGACAACGGAATCCAACCGATCATTTCAAGCAATTCGTCGAATTTAAACATTTGCCACATCGATCAAGTGGACACGGGCTTTAACAAAAACAGAATCCTCAACAAAGCCATCCTTGCCTCCAATCATGAATTCTTGGTCTTCGTAGATGGAGATTGCTTGCTCCATCACAGGTTCATAGAAGAACACCGCAAACACCTCGTTAAGGGAGTTTTCACAGCAGGAAGGAGAATCGACTTAGACGCTAAAACCTCCAACCAGGTGCGTCAATTTGGACTTCACCAACTCGGTCTTTTTCGTATGGTAAGGAATCGTACAAAACGCGTTGAGGAAGCTTTTTATATTCCAAGTCCCCTTATTTCTAGCAAGAAGTCCCCTAAATTACTCGGTTGTAACATGGGATGGTGCAAAAGCGATTTAATTGCATTGAACGGTTTCGACATGGACTATACCTTGCCAGGTTATGGCGAAGATACCGATATAGAATTCCGCGCATTGCGTTCGGGAATGACTGCCAAAAACATGCGCTGGAAAGCCTTACAATACCATTTGCACCATGAACGCCCTGACCGTGAAATTGATATTAGTACAAGCCGAAATTTATTTGAGCAAAAGCAAGAAATTGGGTACTTTTACTGTGAAAATGGATTGTCGAATTTAGCACAAAAATTCCCCCATGAATAATACAACTAAACTCTCCCAATAAGCGTCTTCGTCTCATGAAAATTTTCTTCTCCATTCTCACCTTTTTATTACTTTTTGGTTCCTCCGTATTTGCACAACGAGGCAAG
>JBJTXE010000199.1:0-8047 GCA_046082075.1 Bacteroidota bacterium | reverse complement strand
CCAGAAAGCGGGCCAGTACCCTTGACCTTCGGGTAACCAACAGCGGCACTCAAAAAACCCGTATTTAAATGCCTGCTTACTCCACAAAGCGGAGGTAAGTCGTTCGATGGGTATTTTTCCATCCAAAGTCCCTACCCCTAGCTTCTTAAGCTTGGCCGTGTCAATCATCCATTCTGGGAAGGTCCGAAGCTGAGAAACCGTATCAACCATTAGCACCAATTGACCGTCCTTTTGAATGCACATCGTTGGATCTGTATACGTTTTAGCCTCCAAAGAAACGCCTCCCCAAGGATAATAATTATACCAACGATCTGTATTGATATGTGTCCCATCAAAATTATCCATTAACGCTATATCACCCCATACCGTCTTGTCGGGTGTTAAAAACGCAACAAAAGGATCCTGGGCCATAACGGCTAAAGCGCTAAAAAAAAGAGTAGTCAAAAAAAACAAATGATGCATGCTGAAATACAATTTGTCCACAATATAGACATACTAGGTTAGTTAACAATCCGTATTTTCGTAAAAGATGATTTCAAGGCCTTTAATCTTCGTTTTTGCATGCTTTTACACCTTTGCTTATGCTCAAACCGGAAGTCCAAGGGTAGAGAAAACCTTGATATTAAATGGCCTTGAACAAAAGGTTGATTCACTTTCTATACTACCAGGAAGCTTTAATGCCTATTGTAGAGGGGTAAAACTTACCCAAGAAGACTACACCCTTAACTATGTGGTTGGCACCATAAAAGTACATCGGCAATTTTGTGACACCCTCTGGGTTTCCTATATCCGCATCCATCAAAACCTAACCAACACCTATCAAAAGTTCGATATTGACTTGATTGAAAAATCAGGGCCAACCAATAATTTTCAAATTCTTCCTTCTGCTTCAGGTGTTACTGATTTATTTGGGGGAAACGAAATTGCCAAAAAAGGGAGCGTTTCTAGGGGTATCAGCTTCGGTAACCAGCAGAATTTAGGGATAAATTCAACGCTAAATCTTGAATTGAACGGTAAACTAAGCGAGCGATTGAATCTATTAGCCTCTATATCCGATGCTAATATACCCATTCAGCCGGAAGGAAACACGAACCGACTGCAGGAGTTTGACCAAGTTTTCATCCAGATCTATAACGAGCAGATAAAGTTAGTTGCCGGAGATTTTTGGTTGGGAAAACCTCAAGGATATTTCATGAACTATCGAAAACGCGGTCAAGGAATCACCCAACAATTTACGAAGCAACTTGGCCGAGGGAAAATCTCATTACAAACTAGCGCAGGCCTTTCGAAGGGTAAATTTCAACGTCAGATTATTCAAGGTCTTGAAAACAATCAAGGCCCTTATCGATTGCGAGGCAACGAAAATGAACCGTTTATCGTGGTGTTGTCAGGCACCGAAAAAATCTACCTTGACGGTCGAATATTAGAACGAGGACAAGCTTTTGATTATACCATTGATTACAACACTTCTGAGGTGATTTTCACCCCAAAAAACCTCATTACTAAAGACACACGAATAGTTGCCGAATTTCAGTATTCAGACCAAAGCTATTCCCGCTCCTTGCTTCAACAGAACGTTGCGTATGAAACCGAAAACACCTTAGTTTACTTAAATTATTACCGAGAACAAGATCTTAAAAACCAACCGCTTCAGTTGAATCTTAGCGCTGAAGCCAAAAGTAAATTAGCGCAAATTGGCGATAGCCTTTCGGAAGCAACCATGAATACTCTTGACTCTGTAGGCTATTTTGCAAACCAAAACCTCTACAAATTGGTGGACTCCTTAGGCTATGATTCCGTGCTGGTATTTACCGTTCATCCCGATTCTGCTAAGTATCGCGCATCGTTTATAAAAGTTGGGGCCGGTAAAGGAGATTACCTTCTCGATAAAACGACGGCTTTTGGACCTGTTTACCGATGGGTTGCCCCCAACGGAACCCAACCGCAAGGGGAATACGCCCCCGTTCAAAAAATCACAACCCCTAAGCGAAAGAGTATGGTGAGTGTTGGCATTGAACAGAAAGTCACTAAGAAAATTTCGTTGTTGCAAGAATTTTCTGCTTCCGAAAACGCGTCCAATCTGTTTTCCAAAAAAGATTTATCCAACGACTGGGGGTATGGGAGCTTAACTAAAATCATTCGTACAGGAAAAAACGCTTCCTCTGGGTGGGGAAATCAAAGCAGCGGTGAGCTTGAAGTGCTGAGCTCAAACTTCCATCCGATAGAGCCTTATCGAAAAGTTGAGTTTGACCGTGACTGGAATGTTCGAGGAAGTGTATTTAGCGGAAACCAATGGATAGCGGCCATACAACAGACCTTTGAACACGGGCAATTCGGTAAAGCCGTATTGCGAGGACAATCTTTTAGCATCGGAAACAGCTACCAAGCGCAACGGATATTTTCCGAAGGAAAAATGCGGGTAAAACGCTTCAGTGCGCAATGGGACGCCAGTGTGTTGAATGCCTCCAAAGACAAACCAAGTTCATTTATTCGCCATCGTTCCAATGTAGCGTACCAATTAAAAAAGTTGCGTTTAGGATATTCCGACGATCAAGAAATGAATCGGCGAGACACTCTTACCGGATCGAGCGCCTTGAGTTATGGGTTTTGGGATTATCAGTTTTACCTTGAAAACTCCGACAGCACCAAAAACAAGGTGCGCATCTTTGTCCGTGACCGTTACGATTACCGCCCTTCCAATGTAGGATTCACCGCCGCAGCACGGGGGACGTCTATTGGAGGCGAAACGTTGCTGAACTCCAAAAAGGGAAACAGTTTTCTCCTGACATTGGCATGGAGAAAGCTTACCCCTTTGGATACCGTTTTATTGAAGTTGAACCCAGACCAATCGCTCGTTGGGAGAGCAGAATACAATTTTCGTGGGATTAAAGGAGCTTTAACGCTCAGCAGTTATTATGAAATAAACACGGGATTAGAACAGAAAAAGACCTTCATTTATTTGGAAGTTAATGCCGGTCAAGGCACGCATACTTGGATTGATTACAACGGGGACGGAGTTAAAGATTTAAATGAATTTGAATTGGCTGCATACATCGACCAAGCGAAGTACATCCGTGTATTTACCCCAAGCAGCGAATATCAAAAAACCTTTGGAACCGAGTTTAACCAAAGTTTTTTCTGGCGGCCGGAAATCATCTGGAGCAAGAAAACGGGGCTTCTAAAAGTTCTCTCCTTTTTTTCGAACCAATTTCGTTTGCGCTCTGCACGAAAATTTAACGACTGGACCGCACAAGAACTCCTGAATCCGCTTAGGGCAGAAATCAACAATTTAGATCTTATTTCAACTAATTACTCCTTACGCAACACGTTTTTTCTGCTCCGAACCTCCTCAAAATTCAATGCGCAATATGAACTGAACAAAACGTTGAATAAAACACTCTTGGCAACCGGGTTTGATGGTCGCTCCCTCGAATATCATTCCTTGCTTATTCGGTGGAATATTCTTCCCTCCTTATCTGTAAAAACCGAAGCTCAGTCAGGAATTAAAAGTTCCAAGGTTGATTATACAACAGGACGTAACTTTGACATAAACTACCGTCATGTATTAACTGAATTTTCCTATCAACCCACTACCTCTTTCCGCATTTTCAGTGAATTTAAATTGGGTAGTAAACAAAACAACCCTGTTTACGGTGTGTCATTCCTTAACTCAAAAGAATGGAGCACGGGGTTAAAATACAACACCCCTCAAAAAGGCAGCCTTCAACTGGATATTAAATATTTGAATCTCGACTATAAGGGTGTTACACAAGGGGCTGTGGTTTTCGAGATGTTAGAAAGTTTACAGCCCGGTTCGAATTATACTTGGTCGATTCTTTGGCAACGCAATCTTTCCAAGAACCTACAACTTAATTTACAATACAGTGGGAGAAAGCCTGCAAATCGCGGGGTGATTCACAACGGAGGCATGGAGCTTCGGGCATTTTTTTAACCCTTTTCAGCATGAAACAAGATATCCAAAGTCCAGAAGACGTTCATCGTTTGATCGGTAATTTTTACAAAAAAGTGATGCAATCAACAACTCTTTCAACGTATTTCACAGGGCTTGATTGGGAAAAACACCTTCCTAGGATGGAGCAATTTTGGAGGTTTATCCTTTTGGATGAACCAGGCTACATCACCAACGTAACCGAAAAACACCTTAATCTTCCGCTAACGAAAGCCTCATTTGAGGAATGGTTGGCCTTATTCGTTGAGTGCATCGACGACCAATTTGAAGGACCTAACGCTCATCTGGCTAAAGAAAGAGCAAGGGTGATTGCCCTTGGAATACAAAGTAAAATGAAACTACTTGAAAATTAAATGAACGATATCATTTCCGTTGGCATAAATCATCAAGGAAAGCAATAGAAAGAACCCGATGTACTGAGCGTATTCTAAGATTTTTTGAGGTGCCTCTTTACCCGTTATCCATTCATACATCAAGAATACCACATGACCTCCATCTAACGCCGGAATTGGAAGTATGTTCATGAAGGCAAGGGCAAAAGATAAGAACGCTGTATTAAGCCAAAAAACCTTCCAATCCCACACCGGAGCGAACATGTCTCCAATGCGCGTGAAGCCACCAACGGATGAAGCCCCTTTTTTGGTAAATAGGAATTTAAACTGTGCTATATAATCGCATAACATTTGGCTTCCTCCAACGACCCCTTTTTCTAATCCGCCTAAAAAACCATAACTCACTTTGCTCAAGGCATTGGTGTCTGAAGTCGGAATATTCAAGGAAAGGAAACCTATCGTGCCTTCGTCGGACACCCGGGTTGATAATTCCAAGGTGTCTGTGCCGCGCAAAACCCTTAGTCGGGTTTTAGCTCCTTTGGAAGAATATAAAGCACTTTGTAATTGGTCGAAAAAACGGATGGCCTTATCCCCCACCATTAAAATGCTGTCTCCTTTCATCAATCCGGCTTTTTCTGCATGGCTTTTTGGAACAATGGAGTCCACTGATGACGTAAAAGCACGAAAAGAGGCTATACCCATGGCTCCCTGTTGAAATAACCGTTGGTCAATGTCGTCAGGCAGGCTTCGCTTGATCACCTTGCCATGACGTAGGAGAGTCACTTGGGTTTTATTTCGAAGAAATATTCCACGGTTAATGTCCTCCATCGCAACCACGGGTTTTCCGTCAAGGGCTAAAATTTTATCTCCTGAAATAATATCGTACTGTTCTAAGTAAGGATGAATAGCCATGCCGTGTTGCATCTTATCAAGATTAAGGGCATACCCTCCCCAGGTCCAAGCAATTGCCGCGTAAATAAGAAACCCGCCGATGAGATTGACGGTAACACCTCCTACCATGATGATCAATCGCTGCCACACTTTTTTCGTTCTGAATTCATAAGGTTTCGGCTCTTGGGCCAACTGATCTTTGTCCATTGACTCATCCACCATGCCTGCAATTTTCACATATCCTCCTAAGGGAAGCCATCCAATGCCCCACTCGGTCGTATTTTCATCCTGATCCCAATCTTGAGGGGCCTTTTTTGAAAACCAAGAAAACTTTTTATGGCCATTAACTTTCTTGTAGCGCAACAAGGAAAACCAAGGATTAAAAAAAAGATAAAACTTTTCAACTTTTGTCTTAAATAAACGAGCAGGAATAAAATGTCCGAACTCATGGATCGTAACAAGAAAAGCAAGGGAGAGGATAAGTTGTGCTGCTTTGATTAAAATTTCAGAGATTGCCATGTACAGAATTATTAGAACAAATATAGCTAGATTTATTTGGGGATTGAATTAAAGTTTGGCGCAAGTCCAGAGGTGCGTAACACTTTATTCAATTAATTTTAAGAACTGCCTCAATTTACCTAAATTCGCTGTCCTTGAATTCTATGTCGGATACGCTTGTCATCATACCCACCTACAATGAAGTAGAAAACATCGCTCCAATTACAGAGGCGGTACTGTTGCAGGATGAAAACCTCCATCTATTATTCGTGGACGACAATTCTCCCGATGGAACTCCTCAAAAAATTCAGGAAATGATCCAGCGGTTTCCCAACAGAGTATACATTTTAAGTAGAAGTGGAAAGCTGGGTTTAGGTACGGCCTATATCGCAGGATTCAAATGGGCATTGGAACGTCCCTATGAATTTATTTTTGAAATGGACTCCGATTTTTCCCATGACCCCGAGGACATTCCTCGGCTGAAGAAACGATGCCTCGAAGGGTATGATTTAGCCATTGGATCAAGGTATTGCAAAGGAGGTAAAATAGAGAATTGGCCATTAAGCCGATGGTTGTTGTCTTTTTTTGCCAATCTTTACGTGCGGACGATTCTTTGGGTTGATATTAAAGATTCTACGGCGGGGTTTAAGTGTTATCGAAGAAAAGCACTTGAAAGTATTGCGTTAGATGTTATCTATTTTAAAGGATATGCGTTTCAAATTTGCATGAAGTATGCTGTTGTGAAGAAAAAATTTCGCGTTGCCGAGGTTCCTATTACGTTCAAAGACCGGCTCTTCGGTGAATCAAAAATGAGTTCCGGCATTTTCAAAGAAGCACTTTTCGGAGTTTGGAAAATGAAACGAATGCGGTTATGAAGCCATTTTATGCTTTTTGGTTCATTGCTTTATCTGCTATCTCTTGTGCTTCCCGTTCAACTTCCGGCAGGATAATTCAAAAGGAAGAAATGGTGCTGGTGATGGGAGAAGTTTATCTGGCCGAAATGCACTACCAAAAATCCTATGGAACCCCCTCCATATACAAGCCGCATCTTGATAAAGCTTTGTTAACCATTTTTAAAAAACATGGCATTTCACGAAAGCAATACGAAACAAGTTTCTCTTATTACGCGGCTCGTCCCGCAACCTTTATGGAAATGAACGAACGAATTATTCAACAATATAACAACGAGTTAATCCAAAAATAAATCCTCGTTGGTCGAAAATTCATCTAGACGCGCGATTAAATCATTTAACAGAACCTGCTTTCGCTCTTCGATTACATTGGGTGAATTTTTAAATTCTTGCACCAAGCATTGAGCCTCTAAAAGCTGTTCCTCGTTGAAAGGCCCCTCCATTTGTTCAATTACGGTGAGTGATTCCAAGGTGTTTTGGTAATCCCCATCCAAAGCCCACTTTACAAATTCAACGAGATAGGGACTAAAGTCAAGCCGTGTGTTCCATAAAACCTGAAGTATTTGTTGCCTTTCTTTTGGATTTTGTATTTCCTTTAAAAGTTCCATCCATGCTTCCCGAATCCCTTTCTTGGTTATTGAGGCAAGAAAAGAATGTAGAGCAAAACGACGTGAGGGTATGGTTTCTTCTGAATAAATTCTTACCAATTCTTGGAGCTGCGATAAATTCCCTTTTTCCTCCAATAAGGCAATACCTTCTTGGAAAATGTCATCGTTTTCGTTTTGAATCAACATCAAAGGATCACTGTTTTTTTTGGCCATGTTCTTCAATAAATTGGGTTATATAAATGTACTCATCCACGGTTAACTGCTCCGGTCTTTTACTGGAAAACTCTATCGGAAGCGAAAGCGTTAGGGACCTCAATGAATTACGAAGTGTTTTTCTGCGTTGATTAAATGCGGTCTTAACCACCGTAAAAAACAATCCTTCATGGCACGGAAGGTTCAAACGCTCGTTTCGCGTGCATCGAATGACTCCCGAAACCACTTTCGGAGGGGGAAAAAAGGAACCTGGTTCAATGGAGAAAAGATACTTAACATCGTAAAAGGCTTGCATCAGCACACTCAAAATGCCGTAGTCCTTACTGCCCGCAGGTTCTGCTATTCTTTTAGCAACCTCTTTCTGAAACATCCCTAAAACCAAAGGGATGTTATCTCGGTTTTCTAGGCACTTAAAGAGGATTTGAGAAGATATGTTGTAGGGGAAATTTCCGACAACGGCGAAGGGTTGGCCTTCGAAATGCTTGATCAAATCTGCTTTCAAAAAGTCGGTTAAATGAACCTGAGTAAATTGGGGATACGTTAGGTTTAAATATTTCACAGACTCCATGTCGATCTCAAAAGCATGTAAATCGATGTCGTTTCGCTCTAGAAGAAATTGGGTGA
>JBJTXE010000198.1:0-2571 GCA_046082075.1 Bacteroidota bacterium | reverse complement strand
GCTGTTAGTATTAGGCAACGGACCATCGTTGAACGAAACGTTAGCCACTGACTCGGAATGGATTCACTTGTATGATCTTTTGGCCGTAAATAACGCTGCAAGCCATGATCAATTTGAAGTGCTAAAACCTCGATTTTACTTACTCAATGCGGTAACCTACTTTCAAGCGGACAAAGACCTGAATGAGATTTACATTGGCTTCAATCGGGATTTATACAAGAACCTCCATTCCAAAACTACCTGGAAAATGACTTTATTGGTGCCTTTTCGCGCCAAAAAAAGCGAAGCCTTCCAGCAATTACTCGCATCCAACCCCAACCTCGACGCTGCCTATTTCAACCAAACTCCCATCGAAGGACTTCCCTTTTGGTCGCATTGGGGTTATCGAAAAGGATGGGGAATGCCGAGGCCGCACAACGTACTTATTCCTTGCATCATGGTAGGCATTCGTCTAGGTTATCGGGAGATTGCACTCGTTGGCGCCGACCATTCTTGGCTTGCCGATCTATCCGTCAATGAAGCTAATGAAGCCTTGTTACGGCATGTGCACTACTACGACACGGAAGGCAGTAAACCCATGAAAATGGAGGACCGAATTCAACAACCGCGAAAACTGCATGAAATCATCCATAAGTTTTACCTTTCTTTTGAAGGCTATTGGTTGATAAAAGGATTTGCAGAAAGGCATAGAATAAGGATAATCAACGCAAGTAAAACGAGCATGATCGATGCCTTCGAACGCAAAAGTTTGAAGGAATTCGCCAAAGACATGCCGCAGAAATAATGTAACTTTGTTAACATGAACGATCGATCTATATTAATTACAGGAGGCACAGGATCTTTGGGGAAGGCATTAACTCGCCATATTCTAAGCCAATACCCTCATGTAAAACGTTTGGTGATTTACTCAAGGGACGAGCAAAAACAATTTGAAATGGAGCAGGAATTCCCTATTTCAAAATACCCTCAAATACGTTATTTCATCGGAGACGTGCGAGATTATGAGCGATTGGTACGTGCATTTCAAGGCATCGACAGCGTAATCCATGCAGCTGCCATGAAGCACGTGCACATTGCCGAATACAACCCGGATGAGTGCGTTAAAACCAATGTTGGAGGAGCCGAAAACGTGATTAAAGCGGCCCTCAATTCCAACGTAAAAGACGTTGTGGCCCTATCTACCGACAAGGCGTGTGCGCCGATCAACCTTTACGGGGCTACAAAGCTAACCTCGGACAAACTCTTTGTAGCGGCCAATAACATCCGTGGAAAAAAAGACATTAAGTTCTCGGTGGTTCGTTATGGCAACGTGATGGGATCGAACGGTTCGGTTATCCCCTACTTCATTAAACGCAAGCAATTGGACGGAATTTTACCGATAACGGTAGCGGAAATGACCCGCTTTAATATTTCGTTGCAGGAAGGCGTTGACATGGTCATGCACGCAATGGGACATGCTTGGGGAGGCGAGATTTTTGTACCCAAAATTCCATCCTACCGCATAACGGACGTCGCAGAGGCCATTGGCCCGGACTGCGAAAAGCCGATCATTGGCATTCGACCAGGGGAGAAAATTCACGAAGAAATGATCAGCTCATCGGATTCATTTTTCACCTATGATTAAGGAAAATACTATACCATCATACCCCAGACTCCTTTTTGGAATTTGAACGAATACATTCAAGCCCATAAAGCAAAGCCCGTTGCGGAAGGATTTTCTTACAATTCCAAAGACAATTTGGACTGGGAAACCGTCAGCAGCTTGCGTGAAAAAATCAAAATGCACGTAGCTGATTTTTAGACGGAAATGACGTTCCAAGAATTTATAACCGCGTTCGACGTAGCAGGTTCCGTGGTATTATTGGAAGGAAAACGGAATGTTTTAACCGCGGACGCGCCCAAGTTGACAGCATTAGGAAATCTACTGGCCAAATCAACACAACACATGCGTTTTCGCAGCGGAAATGCCCCAGGGGCCGACGCCTTATTCACGGAAGGCGTTGCGGCCATTGCACAAGAACGCATTGAATTAATTCTTCCCTATTCCAAACACCGTCAAGCTCAAGCTCAAAATTTGAAGCAGGTTTCCATGGACGACATCAGCCTGCTGGAGGAGCCGGGATTGATCTACGAAACCAAAAAAAACAAGAAAATGGCGGGGCTCGTGGACCGATATGCCCAAGGAAATAGAGACCCATACGCGATGAAAGCAGCTTACATACTTCGAGATACCGTCAAAGTAATGGGAAGTAAAGATTTGACTCCTATTCGAGCAGGCGTTTTTTACGACGACCTGAATCATCCGAACCAAGGCGGCACGGGGCACACGATGGACGTATGCAGAAACCAAGAAATTCCTATTTTTACTCAACAGATTTGGGAGAATTGGTTAGTTTAAAAGACCAATCCAAAATTTAAGTGTAAATTCGAATATGCGAGTTCTTGTCTTATCATGCACTATTTTGATGTTAAGCGTGCTTCATGCACAAATCAAGTATCAATATCTCCCCTATGTAAGTCCTTTAATTGGAGCGAGTAAAATGGGGCATGTATTTCCGGGTGCAACGGTGC
>JBJTXE010000197.1:0-2970 GCA_046082075.1 Bacteroidota bacterium | reverse complement strand
AGAAATCCATCCTTGTTTCAATATTACATTAAAGAACGCCACACCTTAAATACGGATGCGCAAATCATTGCCAGTAAAGGAAAATTAAATGTGTTATCGAATACGAATGATCCACGTTGGAAAAACAAATTTCGACCATATGCTTACTGTGGTCCGAATGGTAATGGACTACATTATGGTCCGGATCGAGAAACGATGGTTAAAGTGAAAGAAACCTTATCATCTACTGCCCCGCCGCATTTAATGTTGGTTAATTTATTGGGTGTCGATGTAAATGGGCATGGTAACGATTGGAAAAAGTATTTGGACAATATCAAGTATACGGACGGCTATGCCTTAGAGATTTGGAATACCATTCAAGCAAACCCTCGGTTGAAAGACAAAACGACGCTATTCATCACCAACGATCATGGGCGGCACACGGAGGGCCACAAAAATGGATTTGTTAACCATGGGGACGGGTGTGATGGCTGCCGTCATATTTCTTTATTGGTCTTGGGACCGGACATTCCTAAGAAAAAAGAAATAAGCACCGAGGCAGAAATGATTGACATTCCTGTAACCATTGCCAAGATGATGCATCTTGGATTTCCAACGGGTAAGGGGCGGTTTTTGTCGGAGATATTTACTGAAAAAAAGTAAGCTCACGGAAAATAATTTAGCATTGAATTAATGACTAGTTTCGTTAAAAATCAAACGATGCGAACGCGATATATTGTTATTTCGATCTTAACCCTTTGTTGCATTTTCCCTGGTTGCGTTGATAAGTTTAAACCCAAAAAAGAAATCAAAACAACCTGTCCGGTTGGAATAGAGCCTGTACGAAAAGTGCTCTTCATTGGTTGGGATGGTGTTAGATCGGATGCACTTTTGGCCGCAAACACTCCTAACCTCGATTCTCTGCTGCAAAAATCTATCTACTCCTTGTCGGTAGACCGAGGTCCTTACACCGTTAGTACGCCGGGATGGTCGACTATTTTACATGGGGTTTGGCCGAATAAACACGGGTTGACGGAAAATTCATTTCGTAAAAACCGATACAAAGACTATCCGGATATTTTTGCCTTAATGCGTCGTTCCAAACCAGGTTTAGGGTTGGCCACCCTCAGCAATTGGGACGCTTTTCTTCAAATCACCTCCGAAGAAACGTATGCGCAGCGATTTGATACGGACCCTGAAATGACACAAGATGCACTTTCAATCATTCAACAATGTACCCCTGATGTACTTTTGATGCATTTTGATTATCCGGACGCTACAGGGCATGAATTTGGTTTTAACCCTACCTCTCCAGAATACCTTTCCTCCATTGAAATCACGGACCATTATTTAGGTTTAATAATGGATCAAATTCACCTTAGGGAAAGCTTAATGAACGAGGAATGGATGGTAGTATTAACAACGGACCATGGAGGGAGCGGCACGGGTCATGGAGGTCAAGATAATCTCCAAGAAACGCGATTCGTTTGGTATGTTGTACGTAGTCCCAACTTCACTAATTCGCTAATCAACAATGGTGAATCAGTGGATTTATTACCTACCATGATGAAATGGTTAGGGGTATCTACCAATGGAATGTCTTTGGACGGAACAGCCATTTATTGAGTTTCATCGGGCATTAAATACTCTTTGTACAATTTACGATACGGATTCTTTTTAATGTTGTAGGGTGTGTTTCGTGTAGTTCTCCGAAGTACCGTATTGACCATAACTTGCTTAATAGAACCCAATCCACCAAATCTTGAAACATTCAAGGACCATATGGGGGCATTGCCTAAAGAATCCAAAAGGGAGGCATTGAGCACCACAGAATTCGTAATTGGACTGGTCCCCGCCGCCTGCTGAAAAAACAAGGCCGTTAATTCTGATACAGGTTCCAATATTTGAATGGATGAAACAATCACTGCATCGACTTTCATCGTTTTACACAATTCTTTGGCAGTTACTTTTCCTTCCAAATAGCCCGAAGGAAGCACGAAGTCATTGGTGGTATTTAAATCCAAAACCTCCACAAAACACTTTCCTTCGTTGATCCTGCGATTAAAGGACCGAATAAGTTGGTCTTGCAACTGCGCTTGTTTTAAGCGGGTTAATTCATCGTAACGGTCGTCGGTCATCCATATCTTCCGTTCGATGGTGGTCCTTGGCGGCAAAACGGCCATCGTATGATGTTTTTGGGTAATCGGTATAATGTTCTTCACATAGTCAGCGGTTACGCAGGCATTCAACAAAATAAAAAGAACTAAAACAAATATCCACTTCATGAGGCAAATGTATAAAAGAAGAACCACACCCTGAAATGCATGAATAAAATGGCTCAATCAGACCCTCTTTTTTAAGAATCCTTAACTTTGCCCCAAAAAATCCATGTCAAAACCTGTTCGCGTTCGCTTTGCCCCCTCACCTACTGGCCCTTTGCATATGGGTGGTGTAAGAACTGCACTCTATAATTACCTCTTTGCCATAAAACACAAGGGAACCTTTTTAATTCGCATTGAAGATACCGATCAAACCCGCTTTGTACCTGGCGCACAAGATTACATTATGGATGCGCTTTCTTGGTGTGGCATCATGCCCAGCGAAGGTCCTGGACTGGGTGGAGATTTTGGCCCCTACATTCAATCGGATCGAAAAGCCATGTATCGTCCTTATGCCGAAGAACTTGTGGCGAATGAAAAAGCCTATTACGCCTTTGATACCGCTGAAGAACTGGAACAAATTCGAGAACAGGCCAAACAAATGGGCATGCCCAACTGGCAGTACAACAGCGTGACCCGAACTTCCATGAAAAATTCCTTGACCTTACCTCAAACCGAGGTGGAAGAGCGCCTTGAAAAAGGCGACCCCTACGTAATTCGAATGAAAATGCCGCGTAATCACGACGTACGGTTTCAAGATCTTATCCGAGGCTGGGTAGTGGTTAATACGAATAACCTAGACGATAAAGTACTTTTTAAAAGCGATGGGATG
>JBJTXE010000196.1:0-2783 GCA_046082075.1 Bacteroidota bacterium | reverse complement strand
CATGAAAAAACTGTGTGGGTTCATTTTGTTGATGAGTTCTTCCTTGGTGTTTGCCCAAGACACCACGCTGGTGAAGTCCTGTTATGGGGGAGGGAGTTTAACCGTACCGAAGGGTGTGACATGGGTTGTTGAAAAAGCGTACATCAATAGCGGCGACGGATACAACATTATGGTAAGCAACTCGAATTTTAAAAAAATATACGGCTCAGAAGAAAAACTTCAAACGCCTTATTACATGGCCGAAATGGAATTGTTGGATAAAAAAGATGGCGTATTTTTCATTTTCTACCTTCGACAGTCGAAGGAGTAATCAGATTTTCTTAAACTTGTAAAAACTTATGCTTATGAAACCCATCATTTTCGCCCTTTTATTTACCGCTATTTCCATTTCATTCACCGCCCAAATAGGTTTGGATATTACCGCAAAAGGACAATTCAATTCCACATGGTTGTTTAACCAGAACATCTCCGATGACGGTGCCGAACAAGATTACGCACCGGGTTGGGGAAGCCACTACGGACTTGGATTAGGAATGAGGTTGGGTTTTTTCGGTATCGGAATGGAAACCAATTTTGGAAAACATAACGCGGAATACAGCGGGGTGATTGCCAACCAAGACTATGCTTCCACGGTGGCATTAAGCACCTTTCAGCTGCCCTTGTTTTTACGATTTCAAAACAAAGGGGGAGTCTACTTCGAAATGGGGGCGCAATACAACCGCATTCGAAAAGCATTGTACACTCGTGAGAATCTTTTACCGGTAAGCAGTGACGTTTCTGGTGATTATGCCAAAAGTTATTCCACCGCACTGATTGGTTTCGGCATCAACCGCAAAATTTTGAAAAGCGTTCCTTTAGGCTTTGTTTTTGGAGTTCGCTTACAATACGGTATCAAGGATGCCCGAGGGGTAGATGCCTACGGACTGCCCTTGGACAATACACTGTCTTACCCGAACTATGCGAAAACGCGTGCTGCTTCTGCAGGAATCAATATTGGTTTGATGTACACCATCGACACCAAAGAAAAGGAATCTGGGTATTAATATCGATTCCGAGAGTCTAGCCACAACGTTACTGGACCATCGTTCTGCAACGCAACCTTCATGTCTGCACCGAATTCCCCTGTTTTCAAGGGGACTTGGGCCGTTTGCTCCAATTGTACAATCGCTTTTTCATATAAGGGTACCGCAATTTCAGGAGGCGCTGCGTCAATGAAACTGGGACGATTGCCCTTTTTAGTGGAAGCAAATAACGTAAATTGACTCACTAAAAGGATGGATCCATCAACCTCGGCAACGTTTAAATTCATTTTCCCTTCATCATCGGAAAAGATACGTAATCCTGCAATTTTTTTGGACAAATACTCGATATCCTCTTCGGCATCATGGCCGGAAATCCCTAAAAACACGAGCAAGCCCTTTCCAATAGAAGCGATTGTCTCGCCTTCCACGGTCACAGAAGCTTCGTTAACCCGTTGTATCAATGCCCTCATAGGTGCTTGTTTCTTCGGTATGGATCGTCGTCGTTCTCGGAGAGCATGGAAACGTAGTGATCATAACGCTGCCGATGGATTGCTCCTGAATGTACCGCTGCAGTTACCGCACAACCTGGCTCTTTTAGGTGCATGCAATTATTGAACTTGCATTCCGACATTCTGGTTCTAAATTCTGGAAAATAATGCGATAAATGCTCCTTTTCCAAATCAATTAATCCAAAAGAACGAATACCTGGCGTATCAATCACGTAGGCACCAAATTCCAACTTGTGCATTTCCGCAAAGGTGGTGGTGTGTTTTCCTTGACGATGTACTGCCGAAATTTCCCCTGTTCTGAGGTTTAGATTTGGATCCAACCCATTCACCAAGGAACTTTTTCCAACGCCGCTGTTGCCTCCTAACATCACTTGCTTTCCCTTCATGAGTTCGCGCAAAAAAGCCAAACTACTTGGGTCATTCGCTTGAATGGCAAAACATGGATACCCGAGCGATTCATACAGCAATTTCCACGCTTCGAAACGCTCTTGGTCTTTGTCCCTGTACAAATCCGTTTTATTAAACAACAACACTGAAGGAATTCTAAACGATTCTGCCGCCACTAAAAAACGATCAATGAACAGTGGGTGGGTTTCCGGTAAGCGCAAGGTAACTATCAGGTAAAAAGTGTCAATGTTTGCCGCCAATAACTGCATCTCCTTGCTTAGATTGGTGGCTTTTCGGGAAATATAATTAATTCGGGGTACAATATCCTCAATGGCATAATTCCCTTCGTCGTCCTTTTCGGTACTCAACACCACGCGATCCCCTGCTGCGATAGGATTCGTTAATTTCTTTTCCAGCTGTCGAAGCCTTCCTCGCAAACGAGCTCCTTGAACTTCACCCTCCGAGGTCTCAATGATGTACCAACTTCCCGTTGATTTTAATACCCTCGCTTCCAAAAATTCACTTAATTATACCGTTTTGAGGGAAATCATAGGGCAGTTCACATCCGCCTTCTTGTTGCTTCATGCGAACCTTGCGTTTTGCTTTACCAAGGTAACGTGCAATACATCGCGTATGTGAAGAAGAAGCGTCCAATTGAAAAGCTTCGTAGCGTTTTTTATCCAACTTTCGGATCAGGATAAACCGGTTCGACCCGGCACCATCGTTGGTAGGATTCAATGCTTGACGAATGCGCTGATGAAGGGCATCTTCTTGGTCTACTTGCGCATAGAAAGTTCCCAACCATTCAGCACCGTACGATTGTACCATGATGCGCTCTACGCTGTCGTTAGCTGCAGCAATGGCG
>JBJTXE010000195.1:0-12458 GCA_046082075.1 Bacteroidota bacterium | reverse complement strand
CTTAAGCCAGTAGCGGTTTGGGTCGTTTGACCATTGCTCCAGGCGTAGGTAGTACCAGCTGCAGGAGGCGTAATTTGCGCGGTTGCAGTTCCGTCATTGCCTCCAGGACAACTCACTTGGGTCATGGTAGCTGAGTATTGGGCAGGGGTGTCACCAATAATTCCAGTTCCGGTTGCTGGACAACCATTTGCGTCTTGAACCGTTACAGTGTAAGTTCCTGCGGGCAAATTATTTACCGTTTGTGTGTTGCCCACGTTAGGACTCCAAGAATAGGTGAAAGGTGGCGTTCCAGCGGTTGGATTGGCGGTTACTGATCCAATGCTTTGTGAGCAAATGTCGTTAACCACGGCAACATTTACTGCCGCTCCTCCAATGGAAATCCATGTGGTATCGTTGGTTATGGATCCTATGTTTGCGTTACAGGCTGAACCAGACAAGAAATACCCCGTTGGGCCCGGGGCAGGGACGTTGTTGACTACGAGAACACCGTTATTGTAAGGAAAGGTTTGACCTAAAGTATTGGCCCAAAGAAAATTCGTTCCGGGACTTGAGACTAATAAATAAGGTATTTGTGAGATCGTATATTGATTCGTGTTATTGGGAGCAGTAGGGGTGAATCTTCGTGCGTCTTGGTTCGCTCCCCAAACGGTATTATTTCGACCTGGTGTAATGTGCGCAACGGTCATCGGATTGTTTTCAGACCCTTGAATGGCTAACCCCTGATTCCAACCTTGGCAAATCGGTTTGTTTCCAATATGCAATTCAAACACATTAGTGGTCTCGTACAATACAATCGCCATGTAATTGCATTGTTGGGTACAACTAAACATCATGATATTTTTGTAAAGCACTACAAAACGTCGGTTGGGCGCCACGCCAATCGTTTGGTATTGAATTTGACCTCCAAGGCTTGGGTTGATGTCTTGGTAAGTTAACATGATGGAATTTCGGGCTGAGGTTAACTGCATATTCGGTAGGGGAGGAATTCCTCCTAACGACCATGGACAATATCCGTTAGCATTATTCAAGTTGAATGATATTAGCCCGTTTGAACCAATGACACACTGATTGTAACTTTGACCATAGAAATTAAATGGGAAACCAACGTTTACAACGCCAGACCATTGGTCATCGGATAAATTCACCTGATTCGGTTGATTCAAGTAGATTCCTGCTACATTGTTGTTGTTTCCAACGTTACAGTTATTGATCGTAACGGATTGTCCTGGACAAACGGAGGTGTCTTGCCCCAAGCAAAGGGTAATTTGGGCGTAACTCGCATGAAGACAAATGAAACTTAAAACAAGAATAAAAATTCGCATTACTATCGGGTTAAATTTAGGTTAACTCTCTAACGAACAAAAGCGCTATTGAGTTGCTAATCCACGTAAAAATAACGATAATTTTTTGAAATAGATTATCGAAGCAAGTTGAGATGACCTGAATACTCCTTTCGTTTATCCATGTAGGGTACTTTTAAGAGTATTTTCCAAGTGTAGGTGCCTTGCTGAACGTCTTTTCCATTCAGATTCTTGCCATCCCAACCAATCAAATGACTATGGGTTTCCCAAATGATTTCACCCCAGCGATCGTAAATAAGACACGTATATTCGAACGGGTCAAAACCGCCAGTAATAATAGGAAGCCAATTTTGATTGAACTCATTTCCATCGGGAGTAAAAGTATTGGGCACATAAATAATTTCGGAATCCGTTAAGCTAACAACCTGGGTTGCTGTATCGGTACATCCATTGGCCGTAGAAACTATAAGGGTAATCAAGAAATTTGCGGCGGTGCTGTTGGGAAAGGCATGGATAGGAGAAAATTCCGTAGAATTTTGCGAACCGTCCCCAAAATCCCATACATAAAAGTTAGCCCCTGAACTTTGATTTTCCATGGTACTCATGTTTTGAACATCCGATAGGCTACTTGGAGTGGCTTCAAAATCGGCAATCGGTACAGGATAACTGCATAAATAATCCAAAATCATTGTGTCCCAGATACATCCCAAGGCGGTCGTTAAGGTTAATTCAACATCATAGCATCCTGAATTACTGTAGGTACCTGTCACCGAATTAGTGCCGCTTGACGTGTTTCCATCGCCAAATTCCCACAGCGCATTCACGGCCGGAGTACCGGTTGACGTATTCGTTAAGGTAAACGTGAATGGATTACAGTCCGCAGTTAATGCCGCATTGAAATTGGGAAATGCTGCGGGTTCAATCGAAATATTCATGTTGTCCGTTCCGGTACACCCATTATTGTCCGTACCTATTACGGTATAATTGGCATTTGATTGTGGCGTAAATGCCGTGTTGTCTATGACACCGTTGTTCCAAACATAAGACACAGCCCCAGATCCTGAAATTGTCGTTGAACTTCCTTCACAAATGGCTTGATCATTTCCTGCACTTACGACAGGATTTGCCCAAACCGTAAGGACCATTTGGTCGTTGTCTATACATCCATTTACATCGGTACCTGTTACGGTGTAGGTTACAACACCAACCGGTGGAATAAAGCTTAGACCGTTTATTAATCCATTATCCCATGAATACGTGGCTACACCGTTTCCTGAAATCGTAACACTACTACCTGAGCATACTTGGATATCCGGGCCGGCATCAACTACCGGTGTTGGGAATACCGTAACTAACAAGGTATCAAAGGCTGGACATTGATTAATATCGTAACCAATGACGGTTATAACCTCATTACTTAACGGTGTGTACGAATTTCCATTATTGGTATTGGTACTCCACTGATAGGTATTGGCTAACGAAGCATTTAAGGAGATCGAGAATCCTGGACAAACACTGGTGTCGTTCCCAGCAAATACAGCAGGTTGCGGAATGGTAATGGTCATGGTGTCGACTCCGTTACATCCATTGGCATCAATGCCAGACACAATCCATATCCCACTAGCTTGCGGAGTAAAATACACGTTATTGATGACCCCTCCTGTCCATTGATAACTTACTGCTCCTGTAGCATTTAATACGGTAGAATCTCCCGCGCATACTATTTGATCCGGCCCAGCACTTAAAGTTGGATTCGACCAAACAGAAAGAACCATGGTATCGGAATTGGTGCAACCGTTTACCGAGGTTCCAATGACAATATTGGTGGTAACTCCAAGTGGTGGGGTAAAAGATTGGCCGTTGACAATTCCATTGTTCCATTGATAGGTATTGGAACCCGTTGCTGTAATGGTAACTGAACTGCCCAAGCAAACGCTGATGTCCTGACCCGCGTTGACCAAAGCATTCGGATACAGCGTGATATTCATGGAGTCTTGGTTCACGCAACCGTTGTTGTCGATGCCGGTAACCGTCAAGGTTTGATTCACAGTAGGGGTATAATTTCCTCCGTTGGCCGTTCCAGTTTCCCAAGTATAGCTTACTGCTCCTGTAGCTGTTAATTGAATGGTGGTTCCTGGACAAATAGAGACATCGTTTCCTGCATTTACTGGAGGAAGAGGGTGGATGGTAACGGTTTGATATAAAGTGTCCGCACATCCTCCTACATTGGTCGCAGCCAAACCAAGTTGATACGTCCCAGCATTCTGGTAAGTATGTGAAGCATTGGTCGTGGTGCTATTCGGAGTATTGTCTCCCCAAATCCATTGGTACGTTACCGCTGCAAGGTTGGGGTCCTGCGTTTGGTTAACGGTGTTCACCGTTGATCCGACGCAAGCATTGTTAAACGTAAAATTGATTACTGGTGGAGGTAGAACCTGAATGGTTTGGACCGCCGTGTCTAAGCATCCTGCTTGGGTGTAAACAATATGAGTCACCGTGTAAGTGCCGGGGTTTTGATAAACGTGGGTTGGATTTTGATGAACCGCTGGATTGCTTCCATTGAGGGTGCTTCCATCGCCAAAGTTCCAATACCAAGAAGCAGCACCACCATTTGCTAGAGGCACCCCATTTATCATTTGAGGTAAGATGGTGGGTGTGCTGTTAAATTGCGTTGCTGCCCATGGACAAGCTTGAGTTACCGTAAAATTGTTCTGAACCGTTGTCGGTATCGCAGATGCTGTAAGGGCTACCGTACAACTCCCTTGATTGGAGAACGATTGCATGGTAACGGTGTATGAAGGGGCAGCGGATGCCGCCGGTACAGATATGGACTGAGTATTTTGTCCGCTACTCCAACTGTAACTTTGAAATCCTGCAGGACCTGAAATATTGATGGTGGGAGATCCAAAACAATAATCCAAGTCCAATATAAGCGGCATACAATCCGCCACAACATAACCATAACCATAATGACCGCTCAAACTACAGTCTTTTGTTGTAAACTCGATGGTGATATTTTGTCCAATGTACGCCTGTAAATTGACACCAACTACCGTCCAAGGTAGCCATTTGACACTTCCACAGGTTTGAAAATTTTGACCAGGTTGACCAGCATAAACCGAATATTGCCCGCAGTTGCCATTTATTTGATTACCATTCTGATTGAGTAATCGCATTTGAAAAACGGGTTGCTGAGCAGGAGAGTGGCCAGGGTCCTGCAACACTACAGCATATTTATAAATAAAAAGCGAATTTTGGGCAGTGACATTCATGGTGTAGGTAAGTCGCTCACCTTGTGCACCGGTACTTGAATTTCCTAATCTCGCTGAAAAAGTACTCCCCGGCGGAATCATGGGTAAACCACCGCAAGTATTTGGATCGATTCCTTGTGTGGTAATGATCGTGTGCCGGCCGTTTACTATTCCTACTGCCGCTGCAGGGTTTGTGTAATTTCCAGTATAACCCTGCCAGTTGGTGAAATTACCCATGCTGAAATTAGCATTTGGACATCCAGCATTGTTTTGAGCGGATAAACCAAGGGTTAAGAAAAGATGGAAAAATAAGAGTAAACGTTTAAAATTCATGAGCCAAAGGGATCAAAAATGAAGCGTTATCGCAACAAAGTAACATGGCCCGTAAACGCTTTTCGTTCATCTCGGTAGGGTGATTTAATGATGATTTTCCACGTATACACACCGTCTTGTATACTTGATCCATTCATCCTTCGGCCGTCCCAACCCACTAAATGATTATGGTTTTCCCAGATTAATTCTCCCCATCGATCGTAGATAAAACAGGAGTAATCATAAGGGTCAAAATCTGCGCTGATGACTGGAAACCATGTTTGATTGTATTCATTCCCATCCGGGGTGAAGGTGTTCGGAACGTAAATTAACTGTGTTTCGTTCAACGTAACCACGCGGTTCGTAGTATCTGTACATCCGTATTGCGTATAAACTATAAGGGTTATCAGGTAATTTGCAGAGGAAGTGTTGGGAAAAAAATGAAGAGGTTCAAACTCCGTAGAACTTGTTCCATCGCCAAAATCCCATGCGTAATTACTTCCTCCAGCACTTTGATTGATCATGGTGCTGGTGTTTTCTAAATCCGTAATCACCATGGGGCTTGGTTCAAAATCAGCAATCGGCAAAGGATAAGCACATAAATAATTCTGCACCATTGTATCCCATTCACATCCCAAAGCTGTGGTTAAGGTGAGACCAATATCGTAGCATCCCGGCGTATTGTAGGTGTAGGATATTGGGCCTGCTCCAGTGGCCGTTGCGCCGTTTCCGAAAGACCATTCCGCGGCGGTGAACGGGGTGCCAGTAGAAGTATTGTTTAACAAGAAAGTAAACGGGATACAATCCGCTAAAACAGGACTTACAAAGGAAGGATAAGCAGCATTTTCTATGGTTAAGACCATTACATCCGTATTGACACATCCATTGATGTCAGTTCCTGTTACCGTGTAGGTGTTGTTCGTAAGTGGAATGAAGTAGTCATTATTAACCACCCCGTTATTCCACACATAACTTACCGCACCGCTTCCCGATAACACGGTTGAATCACCTTCACAAATGATTTGATCGTTTCCTGCACTTACAACGGGATTAGCCCAAACAGTTAGCAACATTTGATCGGTGTCAATACATCCGTTAACATCCGTCCCTGTCACGGTGTAGGTCACTACTCCCACGGGAGGGGTAAATGTTTGACCATCCAATAATCCATTATCCCAGGAATAATTGGCAACACCAGAACCCGTGATGGTTACAGAACTTCCATCACAGACGCTAATGTCCGGTCCGGCATCCACGATGGCTGCAGGATACAACGTAACGTACAAGGAGTCCGAGTTCACGCAACCGTTTCCGTCGGTACCGGTAACCGTGATCATTTCACTGGAAGGAGGAATGTAGGACCCTCCGTTTTGAGTTCCCGTTTCCCATACGTAAGAAACAGCGCCTGTCGCCAATAGAGGAATATTAAAGCCAGGACAAATAGTGGTATCGTTCCCTGCAAAAACAGGCGGAAGCGGATGAACGGTTACCGCTTGATATAACGTATCCACACAACCACCAATATTCGTTGCAGCTAAACCCAATTGAAAAGTTCCCGGGTTTTGATATACATGCCAAGCGTTCGTGGTTGTTGCATTTGGGGTATTGTCACCCCAAATCCATTGGTAAGTGACCGCGGCTAAGTTGGGGTCATTGGTTAAATTGGTCGTATACACTGTATCAAAAACACAAGCGTTGTTGAAGTTAAAATTGATAACAGGTGGTGGAAGTACGTTGATGGTTTGTGAAATAGTGTCACTGCATCCGGCTTGCGTGAACACAATGTGGGTTACCGTGTAGGTCCCAGGGTTTGCGTAGGTGTGTGACGGGTGTTGGTGAGCACCTGGACCGTTTCCTGCCACGTTGCCATTGATCGTTGATCCGTCTCCAAAATCCCAAAACCATGAGGCAGCACCGCCATTGGCCAACGGGACTCCGTTAATGGAGGTTGGGAGAATGGTTGGGGTACTGGTGAAAAGGGTTGGAGACCATGGACATGCCTGGGTTACCGTAAAATTGTTATTCACGGTGGTTGGAATAGCCTGCGCGGTAAGCGATACGGTACAATTTCCCTGATTTGAAAACGATTGCATGGTAACCGTGTAGTTGGGTTGCGCTTGGGCAACTGGAACCGAAATCGCTTGGGTATTTTGACCACTGCTCCAGCTATAACTTTGAAAGCCAGCGGGCCCAGCGATGTTAATGGTGTTGGCACCAAAGCAATAATCTAGGTCGAGAATTAAAGGCATACAGTCAGCCACAACATAGGCATACCCAAAGTGCCCTGAATAATCGCAATCTTTGGTGGTGAACTCGATGGTGACTTGTTGATTTGTATAGGCAGTTAAGTTAATTCCTACTACGGTCCAGGGTAACCACTTGACCCCTCCACAAGTTTGAAAGTTTTGGCCTGGCTGTCCGGCATAAACGGTATATTGCCCGCAGTTACCACCAATTTGATTTCCATTAGGCCCCAATAAACGCATTTGAAAAACGGGTTGTGCATTGGGTGGGTGACCGGGATCTTCAAGTACACAGGCGTATTTGTAGATGAATAACGCGTTTTGCGGAGTAACGGTCATCGTGTAGCGCAATTGCTCTCCTTCAGCACCCGTATTCGAATTACCAAGCCTTGCAGATGCAGTACTTCCTGGAGGTACTATTGGCAAACCTCCGCAAGAAAATGGATCAGTTCCAGCCCCCGTCATAATGGTGTGGCGGCCGTTTACAATACCCATGGCTGAGGCAGGATTGGAATAATTACCGGTAAATCCTTGCCAATTATTGAAGTTCCCCATGCTCAAATTGGCATTGGGACAACCTGCATTATTTTGAGCAAACAATTGCTGACCAAAGAGAAGTAAGCATGCAAGTAATAGCGTAAATTTTTGTTTCACGTGCAGATTCGGTTTAGGTTAACAAATATCGTATTTTTTCTACAAAATACAATATCGTACAATGTACGAATTATTGTTTTCACGCGTTGCTTTGCCTACATAAAAAAAATAGGGTTAGTGTCTCGATGACACTTGATGGATGCGGAATTTTTAAGTAAATCGAACCAAAATCTTTATAACTTTGCTCAAATTTTAAATTCAACGGTATGTCAAATATGTTTCAAAATGAAATTGATGCCTTCATGGAAAATGTCAAGGTCAAAAACGGCCATGAGCCTGAGTTCTTACAAGCGGTTCATGAAGTAGCTGAGGCCATTATTCCCTTTACTGAGGCGAATCCCAAGTATAAGAACGCAAAGATTTTAGAGCGAATAATAGAGCCGGAAAGAACCATTATTTTTAGAGTTCCTTGGTTGGATGATCAAGGGAATGTGCAAGTTAACCGTGGATACCGGGTAGAATTCAACTCGGCTATTGGACCTTACAAAGGCGGTCTTCGTTTCCATCCTTCCGTTAATCTTTCCATCCTTAAATTTTTAGGATTCGAACAAATATTTAAAAATTCCTTAACAACGCTTCCTATGGGTGGTGGTAAAGGAGGGTCTGACTTTGATCCCAAAGGAAAATCAGATAACGAAGTAATGAAGTTTTGCCAATCCTTCATGACCGAGTTAAGCCGACACATCGGTGCTGACACTGACGTTCCTGCTGGAGATATCGGCGTTGGGGGACGTGAGATTGGTTACATGTTTGGACAGTACAAAAGAATTCGAAACGAATTTACCGGTGTTTTAACCGGGAAAGCGCGTAACTGGGGTGGGTCCTTGATTCGGCCAGAAGCTACGGGCTACGGTACCGTTTATTTCGCGAAAGAAATGCTTGCAACCAAAGGTGACTCCTTTAATGGAAAAACCGTCGTTGTTTCCGGTTCGGGAAATGTAGCCCAGTTTGCTTGCGAAAAAGCAACCCAGCTCGGTGCTAAAGTTGTTACTTTATCCGATTCTTCAGGATACATTTATGATGCTGACGGAATTGATGCAGCCAAACTTGCCTTTGTAATGGAGCTGAAGAATGTTAAACGAGGCAGAATTGCCGAATACACTCAGAAATATCCAAATGCTAAATTTGTGGAAGGAAAACGTCCATGGGAAGTTAAGGCAGATATTGCGCTTCCTTGCGCTACGCAAAACGAGCTGAACGGCGATGAGGCAAAAGCGCTAATTGCAAACGGGGTTAAATGCGTTGCAGAAGGCGCCAACATGCCATCCACTCCAGAGGCGATAGCAGCATTTCAAGCAGTCAATGTGTTATTCGCTCCTGGCAAAGCATCCAACGCTGGAGGAGTAGCGACTTCAGGTTTAGAAATGTCGCAGAACTCTTTGCGCCTTTCTTGGTCCGCGGAAGAAGTAGACCAACGGTTACACGGTATTATGGTATCAATCCACGAGGCCTGTGTGAAATACGGTACGAAAAGCGACGGAAACGTAGATTACGTTAAAGGAGCCAACATCGCTGGATTTGTTAAAGTTGCTGATGCGATGATTGACCAAGGATTGGTTTAATAGTGTACATAATTCCTTCTAAACCCACTTCGGTGGGTTTTTTTTCTCCGTGCTATTGCTTCTTTGTTTTTTGAAGCAAAGAGTTAAACGAGAAATTTGTTATAGATAAAATTTAATTTTATTCGTATTTTCTTCACGGTGGTCATCAGTGTATGGAGGCAGAACCCCCTATTTGGCTGCTGCTTTATTTTTTGTTGTCTATTTGCTTTTCTAATTCATAACCCGAATAATACAAGTGTCCATTCGGCAAAATTTTCAATACCATTCCACATCCCCTGTCTATTCCATCCTTGGCGGCAATTGTGTTGGATATTTGGTCAAATGAATCCACTTCGGTTACATCTAAAGTGGGAAAATTCACTGTTAAAACAATTTTGTTATTTATGATATTTAATTCTGTTGGAACTGCTTGTATACAGCCTTCATATTTATTGGTCACTTTATATTTTCCAACCGAATTTTTCCATTCTTCAGAAATTGGGATGGATTTGTCTCTTACAGAAATGTATTCGGCCGTTTTTGATCCTTCGTCAAGCTCTTTTAGGAAAATGTTATCGCCAATTTTCTCAAAAGCAAAACGCGTTCCTTTTATTTTTATGGGTATAAGTTTAAATAAAAGTAAGGATATCGAATAAGAGTTTGTACCATCATCGAACTTTTTCAACCTCATTTTATATTTCCCTTGAACTAAAGTTAATTTTTTAGTATTACCTCCTTTTAATTCGAGGAAAGATTCAGTTCCAGAATTATAACGCCCGATTAGCTCGTGGTAGTCCGTAATATTATTCTTAACCGACTTTGATGACCAATCAAGGTTTGTCGCTCTGTGAAGTTTTATGCCTTTTACCTCTTGAATATACTCATAAGAAAGTTTTATCAATGCAGTATTGCAGAAAGAGTGGCCTTTTTCGGAGTTAGCAACAATAATGAAGCCTATGTTCATTTTGGGAACAACAAACATAGTTGAGTGATGATTAAGGTCTCCCGCATGACCAAAAAATTCGCCAATAATGCTATCCTCTGCAAAACGCATTTTTTCAATATACAGGCCATAGCCGAATTTAGCGTTGCAATTAAGTAGGACATCTGAAATATGGTCGGTTTTCATTTCTTGTAATGTAGATGAATGGACAATCTGATTGTTTCCGCTTAAACTGTCATTAAGTAGGAGCATCATAAACTTGCACATATCTAGCGTATTACTAAAAAGTCCGCCAGCTGGAACGTCTCTAAGCTTAGGATATTCATTTTCTGTGCTATCTTTTATATATGCCTTTGAATATTGTGGGTTATCAAGTTTTTGATCAAAGCTAGTATTCGTCATTGAAAGTGTATTCAGAATGTTTTCCCGAATGTAGTCCTCATATTTTTTCCCCGAAACACGCTCAATAATCAAACCCAATAAAGAGTAACCAATGTTGGAATAATTCATTTTCAGGTTCGCGGGTTGGGTGAGCTCTTGCTTGTTTAATTCCTCAATGACCGCCCATAAACTTATTTGTTCATTGCACAACATGCCATTTCTTATATCATCTGGTAAGCCAGATGTATGTGTAAGCAGATTTTTTATTTTTAAAATGTCTCCATTTTCAACAAGCGAATTCATTTTTAATTCGGGTAGATAATCTTTTGCTGATTTATTCAAATCAATTTTTTTTTCTTCGTAAAGTTTCATTATGGCTAGTGCAGTGAATGTTTTGGTAATTGAACCAATACTGTAAATGGTATTTTCGGTAGCCGTAACTTTATTTTTTCTGTCGGCAAAACCATACCCCTTTGCGTAGGCAATTTGTTTATTATCCACAATAGCAATACTCGAGCCTGTGATGTTATATTTTGTCATGAGTTGATTCATGATAGAGTCAATCCGATTAACTTCTGAGTTGGGTAAAGTGTATTGGGATTGAACATGTATCCACATGTTTGAAAACAATAGAAATATTAAGAATTGTATAAATTTTTTCATGTTTTTTTACTTTTTAGTATACTTCACTACTAATCCAGGGTTGATACAAAACTAATGTAATTTTTTTTGAGGCCATTCAGTATCGTTTTTTTTACCAAAGCAGATCCATTTTAGCTTCCATTTTTGTCCACGAGTCATGTGTGGCAAAAATATTTTGATTCTTGGGGTAGTATCAAATGGAAAGAGGTCTATGGTTTTTTTTGGGTGGTTTTTTTATTTCTTAATTTTACTCCGTGGAAAAACAACTCGAACAATTATCCCTTCACTTCAACCGTGAAGGTTTCACCAACGATGAGCTCCTCGAAATCCATAAAGCCATTGTTTTACCGAGGTTAATCGAAGAAAAAATGTTGATTTTACTCCGCCAAGGAAAAATCACCAAGTGGTTTTCAGGATGGGGTCAGGAAGGTATTTCCGTGGGTTGCGCACATGCCTTAGCATCCGACGAATTCATTCTCCCAATGCACCGCAATTTGGGAGTGTTTACCGACAGAGGCATTCCGCTGAACCGACTATTTGCTCAATTTCAAGGTAAAATGTCCGGCTTTACCAAGGGGCGTGACCGTTCCTTCCATTTCGGCTCCATGGAACATCATTTGGTGGGGATGATTTCACACTTAGGGCCTCAATTAGGTATTGCAGATGGGATTGCTTTGGCGCAAAAACTATCGGAACGGGCTAAGGCTACCTTGGTTTTCACGGGAGATGGCGGCGCTTCGGAAGGTGATTTTCATGAAGCTTTGAATGTGGCTGCAGTTTGGGACCTTCCCGTGATTTTTTGCATCGAGAACAATGCTTGGGGCTTATCTACTCCATCCAATGAACAGTTTCGATGCCAGCAATTTATTGACAAAGGCATAGGTTATGGCATGAAAGCGGTACAAGTGGATGGTAACAATATTTTGGACGTCATTCGTACAGTACGAACCATCGCTGAGGAAATTCGGTTGAACCCTAAACCCTATCTTGTTGAATTAATGTCCTTCCGCATGCGCGGACATGAGGAAGCTTCGGGTACGAAATACTATCCGGAAGGACTGCAAGAAAAATGGGCATTGAAGGATCCAGTCCAAAATTATGAGTTGTTTTTATTGAAAGAAGGAATTATTTCCGTCCAAGATGTTGCTGAAATTAAAGAGGATTTTAAAACCTTGATTCAAACTTCGTTC
>JBJTXE010000194.1:0-2281 GCA_046082075.1 Bacteroidota bacterium | reverse complement strand
GAAAGAGCACTTAAAGCAGTTATGCCAGCTGAGCAAGATTTTAGCTATACAACAAGAATCGTGTGTGAAGTTTTAGAATCAAATGGATCTTCTTCAATGGGTTCTGTGTGTGCAGGATCAATGGCTCTTATGGATGCAGGTGTTCCTATTAAAGGAGCAGTTGCTGGAGTTGCTATGGGACTTGTAACTGATGGTGCAAACTTCAAAGTTTTAACAGATATCTTAGGGGATGAAGATCACTTAGGGGATATGGATTTCAAGGTAACTGGAACGGCCAAAGGAATTACAGCGTGCCAAATGGATATTAAAGTCGATGGCTTGCCGTATGAAGTGCTTATTCAAGCACTACATCAGGCGAAAGCCGGTCGTTTACACATCTTGAACAAGATTACCGAAACCATCGCTGAACCTCGAAATAATTACAAGGATTCCACGCCTCGAATTGAAGCATTATTGATACCTAACGAAATGATTGGTGCAGTGATCGGACCCGGTGGTAAGATCATTCAAGGACTTCAGAAAGAAACCGGAACAACCATTACCATTGAGGAATTACCGAACGGTGAGGGATCGGTACAAATCCTTTCCAACGATGGTCCTAGCATGGAAGAAGCCTTACGTCGAGTTCGCATGATTGCTTTCCCACCGCAAGTGGAAGAAGGTGCTACCTACGAAGGAAAAATTAAGTCCATCAAAGAATTCGGTTGTTTCGTGGAAATCATTCCTGGAACGGACGGATTAATTCACATTTCCGAGTTTTCTTGGGAAAAAGTGAATAAGATGGAAGATGTTTGCAAAGAAGGGGAGGTGCTTTCGTTTAAGGTAGTAGGGAAAGACCCTAAAACCAAAAAATGGAAATTGTCGCGTAAGGTTTTATTACCGAAACCGGAAATGAATTAATATTTGGTTAAGCTTTTAATTTTGGCGGCATTTTAGGATGTCGCCATTATTTTTTTAATAATTTTGAAAAAAAATCTGATGAAAAAAATTACGTTATTGCTATGTGTTGCCCTGTCTCAATGGGCGATGAGTCAAGCTTTCGAACCGTTTAATTTTTCAGGTGCTTTGAATGCAAACGGGTGGACCACCCATTCAGGTGTTACACCTGGTCAATTTCAAACCGTAGCGACACCGTCCAATTCGGGAAACAGTTTGGCATTTGCCGCATTAGAAAATTCAGTTGGTAATAGAGCGCTTTTCGTTTCAGGTAACACGGAAGATGTTAATAAACCTTTGGCCAATATTACAGGAGTTGGATATTATTCATTTTTGATCAATGTTCCCAATACAACAGGATTAACGATGAACGGTGGTGTGGGAGATTATTTTATGGGGATAGGAGGCGGTTCAGGCGCGGCCGTGACCGTATTGGCGGCGCGAGCTGCCATCAAGCGCGGCGTTACACCGAACACTTTTGTTCTGGGAATTTGCAATCAAAGCGGAGGAGCATTCGCTATTACATGGAACCCCACCGAATATCCTTGCGGTACTACCTGTTTCGTGGTGGTGAAATTAGATGCAGCAGCGACTCCTATCAATGCTTCCATGTGGATTAATCCTACACCCGGAACAATGGAGCCAGCTGCTACGATTACCAACAACTCAGGGACCAACGGTTTAGCTACCTTTGGTTCTATCTATTTGCGTCAAGGAACCAATACAGGGAATCTTGAGGTGGATGAAATCCGTGCAGGTTCAACTTGGTATCAAGTAACACCATGCAATACGCCTACAACCTATTACACTGATGCAGACGGTGATGGATTTGGTAATTTAAATGCTCCTGTAAGTTCCTGTTTACCTTTTCCTGGTTTAGTTCAAAACAGCACGGATTGCGATGACGCGAATGCAGCGATTAATCCAAATACGGTTTGGTATTCTGATGCTGATGGCGATGGTTTTGGAAATATTTCCACCACTACATCGGGTTGTTTACAACCTGCAGGATACGTTGCTGACAGCATGGATTGCAACGACAACGATTCGTTGGCTACTATGTTTATGACATACTACCAAGATTTTGACGGAGATGGATACGGTAATGTTGGTGCCCCAATGATGAATTGCGGTCAGCCAGTAGGTTATGTTTCTGACAGTACTGATTGCGAAGATTCGGATACAACCGTTTATCCTGGAGCACAGGAAATTTGCGATGGAATTGATAACAATTGCGATGGGAATGAGGACGAAGGACTTCCTACGGTTACATTCTATGAGGATTTGGACGGTGACGGATTTGGATCAGAAGTAGATATGCAATATTGTGATTCCATTGTTCCTG
>JBJTXE010000193.1:0-4632 GCA_046082075.1 Bacteroidota bacterium | reverse complement strand
AAACCTTAGTGAATGCGGAAAGGTATATTACGGAAGAACTAAAGACCTACGAAGAAAAAATTCTCGGAGCGGAATCAAAAATTCTAGAAATTGAACAACGTTTATATTCGGAATTGGTTCAATCGCTCATCAGCGACGTGGAAGAAATTCAAGCAAATGCCGTTGCTTTGGCACGCATTGACGTATTTTGCGGCTTAGCGGTCCTTGCAAAAGACCACCACTACAGCAAGCCTGAAGTCAACGATTCAACGGTTATCCATATCGAAGATGGGCGCCATCCTGTGATTGAACGAGCGCTTAAATCGGGGGAAATATATGTCGCCAACGACGTGTTTCTTTCGAACGAGGAGCAGCAGATACTCATGATCACCGGACCTAATATGAGCGGTAAAAGTGCGGTGCTTCGGCAAACGGCATTGATCGTGCTTTTAGCTCAAATAGGGTCGTTTGTGCCCGCCAAAAAAGCCGTGCTGGGCATCGTAGACAAACTGTTCTCTCGGGTTGGCGCCTCGGACAATCTCTCCGCGGGGGAATCCACGTTTATGGTGGAAATGAACGAAACCGCCAGCATCTTGAACAATTTATCCGAAAGAAGCTTGGTAATCTTGGATGAAATCGGCCGAGGAACGAGCACCTATGACGGGATTTCCATTGCTTGGTCGATTACCGAATACCTTCATGAAAATGCAAAATATCGGCCCAAGACCTTGTTTGCGACGCACTATCACGAACTGAATGAAATGGCGCGACGTTTTCCTAGAATAAAAAACTACTCCATTGCGGTAAAGGAACTTGGCAAAAACATTCTTTTTTTAAGGAAACTGGTGGAGGGCGGCAGCGAACATTCCTTTGGGATTCATGTGGCCCGCCTTGCAGGCATGCCGGATTGGGTTGTTACAAGGGCAGAAAAAGTACTTAAAGATTTGGAATCGAGCCATGAAAAGGTAGGCGAAGTGAAGGGAAAAAAGCCCCTAAAAAAAGGGGAGCCAGGAGTTCAATTAAGTTTTTTCCAACTGAATGATCCGGTCCTTGAACAAATCCATGAAACCCTCGTTTCGATCGATATCAACGGATTAACACCGGTAGAAGCTTTGATAAAGCTCCACGAGATCAAAAAAGTGATTGGTGGATAGTCGGATTTTTTGTTAAAAAAAATGTTTTTCTTACTTTTGTACCCTTAATGTCAAAAAAGGCATTGAACGCGAGAATAGCTCAGTTGGTAGAGCGCAACCTTGCCAAGGTTGAAGTCGCGGGTTCGAATCCCGTTTCTCGCTCTAGGATTGCTCGAGTGGTGGAATCGGTAGACACGCCGGACTTAAAATCCTGTGGGCATTTGCCCGTGCGGGTTCAAGTCCCGCCTCGAGTACTGAGGATAACCCCGAAAACCGGGGTTTATTTTTTTGTGAGGGGGGAAGCTTTAATCCTCAAATGAACTAGGGAAATGTGGCGTAAAATAGCAGCAATCATTTTAAGGAATAGGCTCTATATCTTGGCCATTATTGCGCTTATCACCCTGTTTTTTGGTTATTTTCTTGTAACCGAAACGGAAGTTGATACCCGCTACGGAATTATCCTGCCGAAAGACCATCCTGTTCAGATTGATTATCAAAAGTTCAAAAAACAGTTTGGAGAAGATGGATCAACAATGGTGGTAGTCGTATCATCGAAACAGCTGTATGAGCCCCAGAACTTTAAGAAACTTAAGGTACTTGGAGATAAGATATTAGCCCTTCCCGGGGTGCTCCACGTTATTTCTGAAGCCAATTTATTTTATCTAACGAAGGATACAAGCTCCCTAAAACAACAGTTTGTATCTCACCGTATTTTCTTTGACACAACCTACAAAGAAAAAAACATTGAAACCATTCGGCATTTAGTGCGAAGCAACCCTTTTTACGATAAGATTTTGTACAACCAACAAGCGGAGGTTTCTCTGATACTTATTGGACTCGATGAACACTTTATCAAAGATAAAAAAAATGCCCGCGTGGTCGCTAAAATAGAGGCCCTATCAAGAGAGTATGAAAAATCACTTGGCCCCATGCGTTTCACGGGCCTTCCTCATTTCAGGCATACAATGACTGAGCGAATCATGAAAGAAATGTACCTCTTTCTGACGCTTTCTTTGGTGATTTCCGTTGCACTCATTTATTACTTCTATCGTTCTATCCGAATGATGTTCATATGCGGTGTAATTGTAGGCATATCCATTGTTTGGGCGCTGGGAATGGCCGCATTTCTCGGTTATCCAATCACCATAATGATGGCTGTAGTTCCTCCTTTGTTGGTGATTATTGGGGTGCCCAACATCATTTATATTATTACTCGGTATTACCAAGAATATGACCAATCTTTAAATAAAACGAAGAGCATTTATAAAACGCTCCGGTACATCGGGCCCGTTAGCTTTTTAATGAACTTAACCACTGCTATTGGATTCTTCACGTTCACGAGCAGTGAGCGCCTCGCAGAATTCGGCATTATTTCCAGTATTAATGTCATGGTTGTCTTTATTTTGTCACTAATTCTTGTGGGGATCATCCTAAGTTATTTCGGTCCTCCAAAGGAAAAGCATTTAGCCTTTTTATCCAAAAACACGTCGCAAAAGTTCATTAATGTTTTATTGCACATTGTTCAAAAAAGACGTGGGCCTGTCTACTTTATCACACTGGCTTTGGTCGTTGGGGGAATTTTGGGAATGAACCTTATCAAGGTTACAGGAAATGTAACTGGGGACATTTTGAAAGGCGACCCTATCGCCCAAGATTTCACCTTCATGGAAAAGAACTTTGGTGGAACCATTCCATTTGAAATTCTAGTTAACTACGGTACCCGGTCGGGAGTTTTCAATAAAACGCTGATGATACAGGTAGAAGAAGCTCAAACTATATTAGGAAAAGATAGCCTTTTCTCTAAATCGCTATCCTACGTTAATTTGCTTAAGTTTTTGAACATGTCCTTGCATGATAACGATTCTAGCTTTTATCGAATTCCTAACAAGCGTGAGTTGTTGATTTTGAAAGGATACATGGATAACTTTAATTTTAATGGTGTCAACAATAGCCGTATCTCCCTCAAAGACCTTATTGATACAACCTCAAAGAACATCAGGATTAGGGCGCAAATGAAAGATCTTGGCTCCTATATTGTTGCTCAAAAAGTAGATTCTCTAAAGGAAAAAATAGATCATATATTCAATCCCCATCAAGAAAAATTGGAGTCTTACTTGGTTGAATTCGAAAAAGGGAAAAAAATCTATTTTGACTCGCTCATGGAAAATGCGACCATCGCCAATGATTTTATTGCCAGTATCGCCAAGGACAACGCTCAAATGTTGCAAGAACTTGAAGTGAACCCTGATAAAATATATAACTACAGGAATGCGCGCCAGTCGCTACCCATATTGAAAGAAATTGTTCAAAAACAACGTCTCCATGTTACCTTAACGGGAATTTCTGTGGTGGTTTCTGAGGGCACAAAATATTTGGTTAGTAATCTTTTGCAGACCTTGGTGTTTACGATTTTATTGATTGCTTTAGTCATTTTTGTTCTTTTTAGGTCGTTCTCGGTGAATGTTGCAACCATGATTCCGAACATTGTGCCATTAATTATTACCGCTGGACTCATGGGGTTTCTTGGTATACCACTAAAGCCTTCAACACTCATTATTTTTGGGATTGCAATTGGCATCACGGTTAATGACGCGATTTTACTTTTAGCTAAGTTAAAAACCGAAATCAAACTTTTCCCTCATCTATCGAGGTCTGAATTACTCATAAAAGCCTTAGAAGATAGCGGACTTGGAATGGCCTACACGTCCATAGTCTTGTTTTTTGGATTTATCTTATTTACCTTATCCCAATTTGGTGGAACCCAAGCCCTCGGTTTATTAATCTCTATTACGATTATTACTGGAATGTTCACAAACCTCATTCTCCTTCCCTGCTTGTTGCTTTCTTTTCAAAAAAGTTGGGAAAAACAGCAAATTACCGGATCTGAGGACGACGTTTTATAAGTCTTACCTTTCCAAGACCCTCTTCAATTCTTGATCCTTTCCTAAAAGAAACCTTATTTGGTTGGATTCCTGCCAAAGTTGACGGGAAAACTCTTCTTTCATGTAGAGAATCAGCGACGGCTTTTCTTGGCGCAACAACAAGGCCAAATCCTTCATATTGAGTTGCCTTTCTGCCGTCTTCTCAAATTGATTCCATTCCGCACTAGAGAAATTATACCTTGCTAAGGCAAGAACGGAAGACCACTCGTTGGGCTGTGTTTGTAAAAATTTAAACGCATAAGCACTGAACACCTGATGGGTGAAAAGCATGCTTGCGAGCATCGAAACTTCACTGCTGTCATAAGGAACAAAAACGTCCGGAACAATTCCTCCTCCACCATAAACGGTTCTTCCTTTTTTTGTTTTGTAGGCTTTTGATTTATCCATCGGAATCGAATCCTTGTTGAACAATTCTCCTTCTCTAAAACGAAGTTCGTCCTTCATATAGCTTTCATAGTCCCCCGAGTATGCTCTTTGAATCGTCCGGCCGGAGGGGGTATAGTATCTTGAAATGGTCATGCGCACACTGCTTCCATCCCTCAAGATTTGGTCTTGTTGAACAAGCCCTTTTCCATAAG
>JBJTXE010000192.1:0-2348 GCA_046082075.1 Bacteroidota bacterium | reverse complement strand
TCTTTTCCTATGGCTTTACCTACGGAATATACTTCTACATTACGAGCCTTCATTTTTTCTTTATACAACTTGGCCAATTTCGGTGTAATGGTTTTACAATGACCGCACTCTGGATCCCAAAAATACAAGATTGTGTATTCTGCTTTGAGATCATGTAGATTTACCCATTTAGTGTCTGAGGTATCCTTTAGAATCAAGTTCGGAGCTTTTTCACCAATGCAAATGGCCATTTTAGTATCCAAATCCTTGCACAATTCAGCATACTTCGATTCATCCACCCAAAAAGAAGGATGCTTACCTTCGGCATTTTTGGAACAATAGTAGCGGTCAAGCATGTGGTAGTATACCTTATCCATTCCCATTTGCTGGCTTTTTCCAAAGGTTTGTGCAATCCAACCCACACAATATTCAAAGGTTCTGGACTTCGGGTTGAGGTTGTCGCAAAACTGGAATGCATGATAAATCACCGTATCCCAGTGTTGAATCATCATGTTTTTACTAAAATAATATTCTAACTTGTTGTGAAAAATAGGGTTGTTTACCAATCGTTCGTCTTTTAAATCCACATTATCCCAGTAATGATTTCGGAAATATCGGAATTGAAAACTGGAATCGGTAATTCGACCTTTTTCATCTTTCGGTGCATCGGGAATAACAATATCAATGGACATTTTAACAATCTTGGCGACTAACTTTCCTTCGTTTTTCGCAATTAAATCGTTTTGATACGCCAAAACCTCTTTATTGATGGCGTCAATTTGTTCACCTAATTTCTTATATTCTGCATCCTCCGCTTTGTACTTCGCACGTTCCTCGCCTAACTTGCCTGCGGCAGTTTTTCGCTCTGTTATATAGTTGACATAAGGGATAAATATTCTATTTTCTTCTGACTTTTTAACCACAAGATTTTTATTGTATTCCAAGCCATTGGGCCCCGAAGTTTCCAACCATATTTCCTCATTGTTGTAAATGAATTCAAAATACTGTTGACCTGGTAATAACAAGCCTAAAATACCTGACTTTTGTTTGGCTCCATTGAAGGTAACTTCACCGTTTTTCAGAACTGCGGTGTCGGCATAATAAAGTCCTTTACCGAAATACTTAATTAAATTCACAACGGTGTCTTTTTGTCCGGTAACCTTGATTCGAATTTTTTGAGCATTCATCGATTGAATAGCAAAACCAGCAAAAATTGAAACTAAGAGAAGAGATCGTACAAGAATTTTCATAGGTTTACTTTTTTGTAAAATTGAATTTTTTGAAAAAATGTTAAAGCCCTTTAACAAATATTTAACCACATTTAACAAACACCAAAAATAGGTATTCGGAATCCATTATTTACCTGAATTGGATAAAATGTTGGATTTGTTGCAGAGGAGTTAGCGTTGAGTTAGGAATTAATGGATGTAGTTCAGGATAGCGATTCATCCAGGTAACTTGACGTTTTGCGTAATTTCGGGTATGCTGTTTGATTTTATCGACTACCTGAACTTTTGAGATATTTCCTTCAAAAAAATCAAACCATTCTTTGTAACCGACTGTATTCAAAACGGATAAATTCTTGTAGTTCAGTAAACCATGAACTTCTTGTTCCAGACCCTCTTTCACCATTTGGTCGACGCGTTGATTAATTCGCTCATAGAGCACCTCTCTAGGCCAATGGATCACAAAGCGTTGAACATCTAAATGCGTAGGTGCCTTAAGCTGTTGAAACGAAACCCAACTGCGCCCCGAACCTTGAATAACTTCCAGGGCCCTCAGAACCCGACGCGGGTTGTTTTGATCGATTTGTTGTAATATGCCTGGATCCAAACAACCCGCGTCGGGTTCTGAGAGCCCTGGAAGTTATTCAAGGTTCGGGGCGCAGTTGGGTTTCGTTTCAACAGCTTAAGGCACCTACGCATTTCGATGTTCAACGCTTTGTGATCCATTGGCCTAGAGAGGTGCTCTATGAGCGAATTAATCAACGCGTCGACCAAATGGTGAAAGAGGGTCTGGAACAAGAAGTTCATGGTTTACTGAACTACAAGGATTTATCCGTTTTGAATACGGTCGGTTACAAAGAATGGTTTGATTTTTTTGAAGGAAATGCCTCAAAAGTTCAGGTAGTCGATAAAATCAAACAGCATACGCGCAATTACGCAAAACGTCAAGTTACTTGGATGAATCGTTATGCTGAACTGCATCCATTACTTCCTAACGCAACGTTAACTCCTCTGCAACAAATACAACATTTTATCCAATAGAGGTAAATAATGGATCTCGAATACCTATTTTTGGTGTTTGTTAAATGTGGTTAAATATTTGTTAAAGGTCTTCAACATTTTTTCAAAAAAATTCAATTTTAC
>JBJTXE010000191.1:0-3400 GCA_046082075.1 Bacteroidota bacterium | reverse complement strand
TTTGGGAAAAATTCTGCTCCAATCAAAACCAGTAAGGTGGAAAGAATGGTTTGCATTACCAAAACAAAAATTTCACTGTGCACCCCCCACAGTTCTTGGGTGCCTCCGATCAGTAAATGGCCAAAGGTTATCCCATAAACTACCAGGGAAATGTTGTTCCCCAAGAGCATCATGGCAATCATCGTGGATTGATTTCGGTAAAAAAAAGCATTGATTTTTCCTTGCAAACTGCCTTTGCCGCGCTCTACCTCGACGCGCAGACGGTTAGACGATAGAAAGGCTTGTTCCATGCCCGAGAAAAAGGCGGAACCAATCAACGAAAGCACGAACAAGGTAAGGTAAATTTGATCTCCCATCAGATGACGTCTTGGCCAATGTCCTTGCGGAAATAGGCGTTTTCAAAAGAGAGTTTAGAAACCGCATCGTACGATTTTGCTAAGGCAACTTCCAAGTTTTTTCCGTAGGAAGTTACGGTAAGAACACGGCCTCCGTTGGTGAGCACCTTCGGTCCGTCCGATTTGGTGGCCGCATGAAACACTAAGGATTCGGAAACGGTGTTGAGGCCGTAGATGATTTTATCTTTTTCATAAGTATTCGGATAGCCTCCGGAAACCATCATCACCGTCGCTGCAGACAGTTCGGTGAATTGAATGTCCCTTTCGGAGAGCGTATTCGTCACCACGCCTTCGAACAAGTCTAATAAATCGGATTTAATGCGCGGAACAACCACCTCTGTTTCGGGGTCGCCCATGCGGCAATTGTATTCAATAACGTAGGGTTCTCCTTTAACATTGATCAGACCGAAAAAGATGAATCCTTGGTATTCGATGCCTTCTTGGTTTAAGCCTTTTACCGTTGGGATAATGATTTGGTTGAGGACTTTGTCCTTGAAGGCTTCATCGGCGAAAGGTACCGGAGAAACAGCACCCATGCCTCCGGTATTGGGGCCTTGGTCTTTTTCTCCAATGCGTTTGTAGTCTTTCGCTTCGGGTAGAATTTTAAATGAACGCCCATCGCTTAAAATGAACATCGACAATTCAATGCCCGTTAAAAATTGCTCAATTACCACCCGTTTTCCTGCGGTTCCAAACTTTTCATCGAGTAAAATTTGGGTCAATTCATGTTCTGCTTCCTCTAAACTACCGAGAATGAGTACGCCTTTTCCTGCAGCTAATCCATCCGCTTTAAGCACATAAGGAGCTTTCATTTCTCGAAGAAAGGCAATCCCTTCACGGAGGGTTTCCAGTGAAAAGCTGCCGAATTTTGCCGTGGGAATCCGATGGCGCTGCATGAATTCTTTGGCAAAGGTTTTACTGCCTTCCAATTGCGCTCCAGCCTGGGTTGGACCGATAATGCCTACCGAAAGAAGCGCGGCATCGCTTTTGAAAAAATCAACGATTCCTAGGACGAGCGGCTCTTCGGGTCCTACAACAACGAGGTCAATTTTTTGTGCAAGTACGAAAGTTTTTACCGCCTCAAAGTCCAGGATATCCAGCGGCGTATTTTTGCCGTATTGGCGTGTTCCTGCATTTCCTGGAGCAATAAACAACTGATCAAGGATGGAACTTTGTGAAATTTTCCACGCGATGGCTGACTCGCGTCCACCGGATCCAAGTAAAAGTACATTCATTAGGCAGAAACGCTTAAAAGGGATTCAAAAAGCAATAAACCGTCGGTGTTTTTAAGGTCAAGGTCGGAAGCCCGTTCTGGGTGCGGCATCATGCCAAAAACATTCCTTCCGGCATTGGTGACTCCTGCAATGTTAAGGCAAGAACCATTCGGGTTATATTCTTGCGAAACCTTTCCATCCGCCCGGCAGTATTGAAAAATGATTTGATCTCGGTCTTGTAACGATGCCAAGGTTGCATCATCGGCGTAGAATCGCCCCTCACCGTGGGCAATGGGGATTTTATATGCCTCTCTCTTTTGCATACCCGACGTGATAATGCTTGAGGTGCTTGTAGGTGTGATGTAGGTGTTTTTACAAATGAAGGTTCGTTTTTCATTGTGCAAAAGCGCTCCGGGCAATAAACCGCTCTCGGTCAGAATTTGAAATCCATTGCAAATACCAAGTACAATGCCACCGCGATTAGCGTGGCGAACTACTTCGTTCATAATCGGGGAGAATTTAGCGATGGCCCATGAACGAAGGTAGTCTCCGTACGAAAATCCTCCTGGTAAAATCACCACATCTGCTCCTTTTAGGTCCTGTTCTTTGTGCCATAAGGATGCTACTTGCTGTCCCAATAAGTTGGATAGTACATAAACCATATCCTGATCGCAGTTAGAACCAGGGAAGGTAATTACGCCAAATTTCATAATGTAAAAATAACTCCTGCAAAGGTACTATTTTGCAGGGAGGACGATTAGGTTTTCAACAGAAACTTCACAACGATAAAAATCAAGAGGCCGTAAAAAAGAAAACTGGATACGCGTCGTATTCTTTTGTCCAAAAAGGAAAGGGTGAAGATCGTCGACACTGGGAACGCTAAAAGGCCTAGGGCAAAAGAAATGTTCACGGCAAGGCAAGCCGAAATTCCGAACAACATACCGAGGAGCAATTGAAGTTCTTTTCTCGCTCGATTACTGAAGCTGTTCCATTTCACCGATAATGTGTAAAGAGTTACAACAAGAATCAAGGCCCACAGAACCCAAAGAATCAACGACGAAGTATGTGCCACGAAAGGCTGCTGCGTCAATTTCACATCTTGCCAAAAACCTCCGAATTGAAAATAGACACGATAAGCAACCACATAAAAAGTAACAACCAAGAAACCCAATAAAAAAACGATGAATTCGCGAAGGATGAAGGGGCGAAAAATAAGACCCAAAAAATAAAGAACCGGTATTCCGAAAATTAAGGTAGGAAAAAAACTCGCTGCGATGCTATAAAAAAATGCCGCGTTGAACATGTACTTTTCCGCTCGGTTGTTTTGGTCAAGTTTTAACAGTTGATGGCAACAAAGCATCAAACCTAAAAAAGCAAGATGCAGCGCATTAATTCCAAAATACCCCTCTAAGGATGCCATGAAGGTGGTACTTAATAAGGAGGGAAGGTAATTGTTGCGTTCGTAGAAATTGGCCTCGTTAAAGATAAAATTCAAGGTAATAGCATTGACCAAATACGCAATAAATCCAATTCCAATCCACCAAGGAAGATTCACTTGAGATAAAGGAATCCTACCCCAAACTCCCATGGAAATCTGTTGGGGCATCCCTTGCCATTCCACCATGAAATGATATGCGTAAAATCCGGCCAGCAAGAAGGGGAGAACGAACAAGACATACGGCTTGTTGTCGTTGAACAGGCGCAACATGCTACGAAGGTAAAAAAAGCGCAGTAAATGCATAAATAACTTTTGGGTAATCGGTGCGAGTTTTCGTTATTTTTTTATATTTG
>JBJTXE010000190.1:0-4458 GCA_046082075.1 Bacteroidota bacterium | reverse complement strand
CCTATTAAAACGTTCCCCCCTATCCGCGTATTCGGAACCCTTGGATTCATTGCGGCTATGTGGGTAACCGACCTAACCGGCAATAGCGCTTCTGCGAACCAATTCTACATCAGCGCCCTATGCTCGATTGGTTTGGCTATGTTCTCTTTTTCCCTTCCCAAATGCCCTCCGCAAAAAGGCTCTTCCCAAGGGAAATCCTTGGCCCAAATCCTGGGATTGGATGCCTTCAAACTCATGCTCAATTATAAGATGTTGCTTTTCTTTTTATTCTCGTTAATGCTAGGCGGCGCTTTACAGCTTACCAACATGTACGGCGACACCTATTTAAGCACGTTTGAATCGTTTCCAAAATATGCGGATAGCTTCGCTGTTCAACATTCAACGGTCATTATGTCGATCTCTCAAATTTCCGAAACCCTGTTCATTTTAGCTATTCCGTTTTTTCTTCGTCGCTTTGGCATTAAAAAAGTGATGCTGATGAGCATGTTAGCATGGGTACTTAGGTTTGGATTATTTGCTTACGGTAATCCGGGTGATTTGCTCTGGATGATTATTTGCTCGTGCATCGTCTATGGAATGGCCTTTGATTTCTTCAATATTTCGGGTTCCCTGTTTGTTAATTCCTCCGTTGAATCCGAAAAACGAAGTTCAGCGCAAGGCTTATTCATGATGATGACCAACGGATTTGGAGCAATCTTAGGAAGTGCAATAAGCGGAAGATTAATTGACGCATTCTTCACAAAATCCCTAACGAAGTCTCATGAAGTCTATGCTTATTTTGGAAGCACCTCAAATGACCCTATCATGCAAAAGTTACTCGCGGGAAATAGCATTGCTGCCGATGGAACCCTTTCAAATCCCGTCTTAATTCAACAGTGGGATTCCATATGGCTTTGTTTTGCAGGATACGCTTTAGTGGTGGCTTTACTTTTTGCTGTTCTCTTCAAACATGAGCATCGTCCAGACGAAATTGGGGAAATTGGTCACTAGATAAACTAGGCAATTACCTTTAATTTTTTACCAACTTTTATAAAAGCCGCAATCGCCTTATCCAAGTCCTCTCTTGAGTGAGCCGCAGAGATTTGTGTTCTAATTCGTGCTTGACCTTTTGCAACTACAGGATAAAAGAACCCAATGGCATAAACCCCCTCTTTCAATAACTCGTTGGCAAATTCTTGGGAAAGCGCAGCATCGTACAGCATGATTGGAACAATCGGAGAATCACCGGGCTTAATATCAAATCCCGCCTCTTTAATTCGTTCCTTAAAATACAAGGTGTTTTCTTCTAGACGGTCTCTTAATTCCGTAGTACTGCTCAACACATCGAATACCTTAATGCTCGCTCCAACAATAGAAGGCGCTAAAGAATTAGAAAATAAATAAGGACGAGAGCGCTGTCGCAACATCTCGATGATTTCTTTTCTACCTGTGGTATATCCCCCCATGGCGCCGCCCAAAGCCTTTCCGAGCGTTCCGGTAATGATGTCCACTTTATCCATAACCCCAAAATGCTCAGGAACTCCGCGGCCTGTTTTCCCGATAAAACCAGCCGAATGGCACTCATCGGTCATGACTAAGGCGTCGTATTTCTCAGCAAGGGCACAAATTTCATCCATCTTAGCTAAATCCCCATCCATTGAAAATACGCCATCGGTAACAATGATTCGAAAACGTTGCGCTTGAGCTTTTTTTAATTGCTCTTCGAGATCCTCCATATTGGAATGCTTATATCGATATCGTTGGGCTTTACAAAGTCGCACCCCATCAATGATAGAAGCATGATTTAACTCATCGCTTATGATTGCATCTTCCTCGGAAAACAAGGGTTCAAATACGCCGCCATTCGCATCAAAGGCTGCAGCGTACAATATCGTGTCTTCGGTTCCATAGAATGCTGCGATTTTGCGCTCCAAGGTTTTGTGAATATCTTGCGTTCCACAAATAAATCGTACGGAAGACATCCCGAACCCATGAGAGTCTAGCGCATCTTTCGCTGCCTGCACCACTTCTGGATGGGACGATAGTCCCAAATAATTGTTGGCGCACATGATTACTACGTCTTCTCCTGAATTCACATGAACCTTTGGACCTTGAGGCGTGGTAATGACCCTTTCTCGCTTTAATAGTCCGTTGGCTTCAATGTTCTTTAATTCTTCCGATAAATACTGGTGGATTTTTCCGTACATAATGATTTATTTAGCGTGTTTTCGCATTTTCTTTTCGATTACCTGAGAAAGTAATTGTGCTTCTTTGGGGGTCAATTTCTTACCGAATTTAATGATTTTTCCAAAATACTCGAATCGAAATCGATCGTCTCCTTGAATCCACGGCGATGCTTCCCAAGCCGATTGGAATGACTTTTCTTCGGGAACATCAAACCTTAGCTCTTTGATATTATCGTAGTAGAAGGGAATGGTTTTTCCATAATTGCGTACCGACTTCTTAATATGAAGTCCCAATTCGTCGATTTTAAGTAATTCCTCCCCCCATAATAGCCAAAGAAATGAACGCGTTATCCGAAACGCATAATACCCCCAAAAGGTGAGAAATACCCACAAGATGATTTTCTCCTGTTCCTTTAAGGGCAGTGCAAATAACGACCATAAACACACTCCACCGATGGTCAACCACATGGAAAGCCAAGCCCCCATAAGAGCTATAGCCCATGGTTGTTTTTTCGGCAAAATAACGATGGTCGTTTTCTGCCCGTGATCAACGAAACTTATCCTCTCACCGATTTCTGTCATGCATTAATGCTGTATCCTAACCGGTACTGTCAATTGACCGGTTCGAACGAAATACAACCCACTCACCACGTTTTGCACTTGAAGTTCCATCGTCGCTTCTGTAATCTTTCTTGTTTCAATTAGACGACCTGAAACATCTAAAATTTCGATCGTCTGTCCCAAGTAGTTAGTCAACCCTTCCAACGTAAATAGGCCGTTATTCGGATTGGGATAAACGATAATCGATAATCCATTCAATTCCAAGTTTTCTAAAACTTCCAATACTTGGGTGGTCGTATCCGCTCCTCCACAAGCATTCGTCGCGATTAGGGTAATGGTATAAGTGCCCGGAGTCGTGTACGTATGGGTAGGTTGCGTTTGGGTTGAGGTATTACCGTCTCCAAAATCCCACACATAGGCATTCGCGTTTTGAGAGGTATTGGTGGTGCTTAAGGCCCCGCCATTGATATTAAATGTAAATCCTGCTACCGGAGCAGCGCCCAGGCTAATATTCAAGGTTGAAGCAGCACTAGATCCGCAAGAGTTGTCCGCGGTTACGGATAAAACACCGGGAGTATTATCGAAAGTCAACGAGATAGAATTAGTGGTACTCATCCCTAACCAAGTAGCCGGAAAAGTCCAGTTATAAAAGGCAGAAGGATCGTTGGTAACCGAATAAGTTTCCACGGCATTTGGACAAGCGTTGGCGTTGCCAATGATTGCAGAAGGGGTAGCAGGTAGCGTTTCTACGGTTACATAGGCCGTATCTTGATAACTGCTCAAATTGATGCCATCGCTTGCGGTAAGCGAAACAGCATAAACCCCTGGTTGAAAATAGGTAACTGTTGGATTTGCCAAGGTAGATGTTGCTGGCGACCCCCCGGGAAAACTCCAATTCCAAGAGTTGATGGTTCCTCCCGTCGTTTGATCGGTGAATTGTACTGGAGTGTTCACACAAACGGTTGAAGGAGTTCCCGAAAACTGGACATTCAAAGGACTCGAAAGATTGTTCCATTTCCACATTCCATTCGTGGTAGCGTTCGTATTAAACCAACCCGACCAGCCAATGGAAGGGGTTAAAAACTCACAATATAAATGTTGAACATTATCGATTTGCGTCCAAGTTAGGCCTCCATCCAAGGAATACGATGAACCGGATCCCCCATTAGCCGCCCCTGTGGTAAAGATAGTATTGGTATTTACGATAGCACAGAGCCCGTTGGTATAAACTGGTCCTGAGGTTGCCAATTGCAACCAGGTAGAGCCCGCATTGGTGGTTTTATACACCGCACCTCCACTCGTTACAATATATCCAACGGTTGAGGATGCATAAGAGAAGTTCCCGCTAATATTGGCTCCTCCGAAGTCTTGAATCGGTGAAGTATAAACCGCCCAGGTAGCTCCTTTATCGGTTGAATGAAGAATCCTTCCTTTATTGGTGGAAAACCAAACGTTGTTCCCTACGACATCCATTTGACGGGTGTAGCCGTATTCTCCCGCTAATGGGTTTGGAATATTCGCTCCAGCTACTAAAGTCCAATTGGTCCCACCATTTACGGTGCGGTAAATTTCAAACTCGCCATTGATGGGGTCTCCCATGCAAAAACCTTCGTTGGCATCCCAAAAATGTACGACATTGGTAAAAGAAGCCGCGTTGCTAAAGGAAGCTGTCGTTTGTTTCGTCCAAGTAGAACCTCCGTTGGTGGTTTTCCAAATTCCTCCAAGCTGACCC
>JBJTXE010000189.1:0-6244 GCA_046082075.1 Bacteroidota bacterium | reverse complement strand
AACATTCAACATCTCCAATTGCTTCACAGATTGTTTCTTATACTCTTTAAGTTCTATAAGGTTACCTTGATTCTCATCTTTTCCTGACTTTGACTCCCGTTTTTCTTCATAACCTCTTTCCATAACCGCTTTTTCACTTTCTAATAGACGCGTCAATATGTCCTGTTGACGTTTAACCATATCCCCATTAATTCGCTGATTAATTAAATCTTTTTCTTGTTGTTCCAATTCCTTTAGCAAAGGATTTAGTTGGTTTCCTGTCCCGTTTCCATCCTTATTTAATTCATTTTTGAGTTGTTCTAATCTCTGACGAATGGCGGTTTGTTCCGCGGCCATTTTTGCGATTTCTTTATTGCCTAATCCCAACATGTTCATTCCTTTTGATCCAGGCTTCATGCCAGGACTATTGCCTTCTTTATCCCCAGGCTTTTCTCCTCCCGGGCTTTGGCCTTGTTTCATACGCTCCAATTGTTTTTTAAGCATTTCTTTCATGTCGCCGCTTGACATGCCACCGGGCTTCGGTTTACCATTACCTGGTTTACTACAACTTCCATTACTTGGCATGCTACTCTGAGACTGAGCTTGCATCTGTTGAAGCGCTTCATTTAACAATAAAGCAAGATTGTTATAAGCCGTCATTACCTGTTGTTCATACATTTGGATATCGGGTTTTTTATGGTCATCTATTGCCTCAATCGCTGATTCTTGGGAAAAAGAAATATCCCCTAGTTCCTTGTCTATGAACGTAGCAACCTTCGGCTGACGTTTAGCCAAAGCTAATAAGCTATCGCGAACCGTAGCTGTTTCACGATTTATTCTAAGCTGTTCTCTGCCTAATTTACGGTATTTCGGGTCGCCAAAATTAACACGATTAAACTGATCAATTAACGCTTCTTGATCAAAACTCAAGACCATTAAACTTTCAAGTATTTGACGCAGCATCTCCATATCCTCTTCTGCTTGCTGCTGATTACTGGACTCCTGCTGCTGGTTTAATTGTTCGGCTAACTGCTCCATCTGATCACCAGCCTGTTTCTGTGCTTCCTTCGCCTTATTCTTTTTGTTATTACCTAGTTCCTCTTTAGAGTTATTCAACTGATTTTCAATGGATTGCTCTAATTCTTTGGTGTTTTCTAAGTTCAAAGGATCCATTAATTCCTTGTTCAATTCCTTTGTTTCTTCCAATTTCTTTTGAATGGAATCAAAACGATTATTTACTTCCTGCTGCTGTTGTAATAGCTCCTCTTTGGATAACGCTTTATCATCCATCTTTTCGAGAACCTCCTTTTGGAGTTTAGACGTTTCTTTTAGTTCTTTTTCTATATCATCTATGCGTTCATTGACTTGCAGTTTCTTTAACATTTCAAGGGTACGATCCAATTGTTTGGTCATATTCTCTGAAGATTGATCCAATTTATCCACTTCTTTTTTAAGCTCCATATCCGCTCGATCATTGAACATCTTCTCTATCTCCTCCAACAATTTTTTTAATTCGTCGTCCATTACTTCCTCCAGTAATTTTTCAATCATCTCTTGTTTTTCCAATAATTCCTTATCTATTTCGGAAAGCTGATTTTTGTCTTTTGTTGATTGTTCTAATTGTTCTTTGATACGCTCCAATTCATTGCTCAAGGATTTTTGCTCCTCCTTCAATTGTTGAATTTGCTGTTTATTATTCCAATCCTTCGATTTAGAATTGTTCAAGTCTCTCTGAAGTTTATCGACACTTCGCTCAAAAGCCTTAGTTTTTTCAATAGCCTTTTCGATATCCTTCGCAGTTTTAGCTTGGTCAGCTTCACGCTCTCTATTCAATTCCTGTAAATCAGGTAACGAATACTCTCCAATATAACTTTTGGTGGATTTAGTACCATTCACTCCATCGTTGTCCGATACCGTGAAAAAATAAGAAATCTTGTCTTCCAACTGTACCGCTTCTCTCCGAAAATCTACGGCGCAACTATACGTACTTTTAGAGCCAGACGTAATATTCACTGGTATCACAACGGATTTGACTTCTTTTCCCTTACGTATTATTTTATAGGTAAACTTCAACGAAGAAATTCCATAATCATCGCTGACTTGACCATTGAAATATTTAACACCTTCCTGTATCGAATCGGAGATCTCATTCAACTGTATTTGAGGGTATTCGTCTTTTATTACGTTAATCTTAAACATCGTAGAGTCCAACTTGCCATTAAATTTATTGATTAAAAACAGCGAAAAATCACTTGTATTTTTCATTCGTTTTGAAAGTTGAAAATGACCCGAATTAAAATAGTGTGCATTACCACAACAACGTACCTTAATCGCCTTAACATTCAAAGCACTACCTACCCAGGTTAGTTCCGTGCCTTCAGGAACAGAAATATCCGCAGCGTTTTCTATCGTTTCATTCTTCTTATTTAAATAGCTTGGATAAACTGCCTTCAATGAAACTTTACCTAAAAAACTCTTTCCTGTTACATTGTATCTAAAATGTTTGCTTTCATATCCATTTGCTTCAAAATAGAAGCTAGCGGAACTCGTCACTTTATTGAGGGTAAAATCGAAACGGTTTTTTAATGATCGTTCCATCAAAAACTTGCCCTGGTCCGTCACTAAATACACTTTATCTGGAATTCTCTCTCCTTTCAAGTTTACGCTAACCGGGATATCCGAGCCTTCTTCCACCGTGGTTTCTCCTGAATTCAAACGGAACGAAAAAGGTAAAAACTCGCGATCAAATCGAACGATTTTATAACTTCCTTGTGTTAAGATTGCTGGGATAAAAACCAGGAGTAACAACAAGGTCAAAAACGAAGGTAAAACATACTTTAAATACTTTCGATTCACACGAAAATCTATGGCTTCACTGAACTTGAAGACTTTTAATTGCTGAGTTCTTTGTGCTATTGAAGCGGCTAATAAATCGGTTGAAAATGAATTGACTTTTTCCGTTTGAGATAACTGTAACGTATTGGTTAAGCTATCGGAAATTTCAGGAAACATAGCACCTATCAAATAACTTGCTTCCATGGCGGTTTTCCTTTTTAACCAAGCTTTAGCTCTAAGAAACGGCAAAACAACCCATCGTATTAAAATGAAAACATTCGAAATAATAAAACAACACAAAAACAGGAACCTAACCCATTGTTGAAGGTCGAAAAAGAAAGCTAAACTTGTAAAGGTTAAATAAGAGAAAAACAACAGACCTAAAAACAACAATAAGCCGCGAATTGCTTGGTTTAAATAGAACTTGTCTAAAAATCGACTGATTTCACGGTCAAGATAATCTATATTGGAATTAAAAGGAAGCATATTTATTGGTAAAAATAAGGAATACAAGGTATTTTAGAAACCAAAAACTATCAACAAGATTTAAAATTGTATTTAATTCTTTTTTTAAAAGAAATTTATTTTTATTACTAAGGATGTTCATTTGTTGAAAAACACGGTTACTTTATACATCATTTGAGTAATCAACGCTTTTTCCACAGATTGTTAACCGAAAATATATAAAATTCTACTGAAAATAGTGATGATTTGCCCATTAACTAACAAATGAGGAAAGAATTATCGAATAAGTATGGTATTGTTGATATACTCAACATAAGAATCTAAAAAATTTCCATTTTTTTTCGATTTTCATTGAACTTAATTTTTGATTAACAATTAATTTGGATTGGAGTGCTCTAAGTTTTTAAGTTTTTTGAAATGTAATTAACAAGGTGATGAACAAGTTATTAAAACCATAACTTTGTTAAAAAAACAATGAACCTTAGTATTGGATCGGATCACGCTGGCTATGCCTTAAAATCGGAACTTATTTCTTGGCTTGAATCCATGGGACACGTAGTTGCAGATAAAGGTTGCCATAGCGAGGATAGCATTGATTATCCTGATTATGGGCATCCTGTGGCGTCCGACGTAGAATCCAATAATGCTAATTTAGGTATTTTAATTTGTGGTTCTGGAAACGGTATCAGCATGACCGCTAATAAACATCAAGGAATCAGATGCGCTTTATGCTGGACGCCAGAAATTTCAGCCTTAGCAAGGCAACATAACGATGCGAATATTGTAGCCCTTCCTGCCCGATTTATTGACGTTGTTACCGCTAAGCAGATTGTTGAAACCTTTCTAACTACCGAGTTTGAAGGTGGAAGACACGCCAACCGCGTTGCAAAGATTGCTTGTCATTAAATCCTGAACAATAACGAACTTATTCGATCAGCTTTTAGGAAACCATTCTTTGTAAGCCGATAAACGTTGTTTTCATAAGTTAAGTCGTCGTTTTTTATAAGGAACTCTATTTCTTTATTTTCTTGTGTACTTAGGTTACCGAAACGCTCAATAGCATCAAGGTTGACACCTTCCAAAGTTCTTAAGCCTGTTAGCCAAAGTTCATTCCACCGGTTTTCGTCGGTTAATTCTTCGGTATCAAACCAATCTAATTGCTTAATGTATTGCGCATTGTTCGTAACATTCCAACGGCGGATACTTTTTCCATCGTATGAATGAGCTCCTGGTCCAATACCCAAGTAGGGAAAACCTTTCCAGTAATTCTTGTTGTGAAGTGCATAAGCTTTATTTCGGGCATAATTCGAGACTTCGTATTGCTCAAATCCACGTTCTATGAGTCGTTGTTGGACCTCAAAATAATGATCCACTTGTTGATGTTCGTTGATCAATGGTGCTCCGTATTTCTTCTCGGTATGGGCTAGTAAGGTTTTGTGTTCCAAGGTTAAAGCGTAGGCAGAAACATGATGAATAAAAGTATTTTCAGTTAATGCTGCCATGAGTTCAAGGTCTTGGAGGGTTTGATTAGGAACTCCGTATATCAAGTCGATGGAACAGTTGAACGAAAAATTCTCCAGCAGTTTTAAGTTAGTTAATACATTTTGCGCGGTATGATTTCGGTTCATCCATTGAAGCAGTGTTTCATTGAGTGTTTGGATACCAATACTTAAACGGTTAATTCCTAAAGACTCCCAGTTGGATAAATTTTCGTGCGTTAAATCCTCGGGATTTACTTCCAAGGTGATTTCTTCCACTGAATTATGGTTGGATAATATTTTTAGGAAATTTTGAAGCTCATTTTTGGAAAGCAAGCTGGGCGTTCCTCCTCCAAAGTAGATGGTTTTTACTGGTTCTTCAAGTTCTGGTAAACGTTCTTGAAGTTCTTTCAGCATGGTATTCAATAAACGTTCACGGTATGAATGAAAGGTGGTAGAGAAATGAAAATCACAATAACTGCATTTTTTCCTGCAGAATGGTACATGAAAATAAATTCCAGCCAAGGTTAATCTTTCATCAAATTAATGACCGATTGATATCCGTTTTCCAAGGTACAATGCAACCAATATATACCGGATTTTAGGTCAGTAACGTCAAGGGAAAAATTCTTGGTCGGTGAATAATGTTCTATTTTAACTAATTTTCCTTGTAGATCGAATAAGTTGATTTTTATTAAGTTAGAATTCGCAATTCCATGGATCATTGTTTGACCAGGATTTGGATAAAGGTTTATTTGTACTTTTTCTAGTCGTTGAAGGGAATTTTCTTCTACACAAAAATTGAGTTGCGCTTGATCACCAAAATTCGAAGCTGCGGAAGAAATTCCTGTTAAAGAGTCTCCTTGAGCACTGATGACTACGTTACCGCTAGAATCGCACCAAGGCAAACCATAAATACCATCTCCGTACGAATCGTTGATGGTAAAGGTATAACAACCCGCATTCAAACACCAAGATTCACTAACGAGCCCAGCAGCATTATCCGGGTACCCGCTTCCACTGAATAATACGGTTCCTGCTTGATCCGTTAATTCCCAAGAAGTTTCAGTACCGTAACAATCCAGCGTTAAATCAAGAAGCACGGCTTGACCGTTGATAACGACGGTAAAGGTGTTGTTTTGCACGTTATTGTTATTGTTTTCATCGTTTCCGGTATTTGGATTATTGACCGTTGCAGTAAATGTATGCGTTCCTGCACCGAGGTTTGCTACGGGTAAGGTTATGGTAGTCGATTGCCATTGTGCCAAGGATCCGTTCCAGGTGTAACTTAAATTGTTTTGGCCATCGAATCCATAATTGATAGTTACTGTGGTCAGGGTTAAGGCGCCTCCGTTCGAAAGGGTAACAGAAGGGGTAATGGTTCCGTTACAAAAAGTTCCAGAAACTCCCGCAGTTGCGGACAAAGCTGGGTCTACTTGTGCCGGTACGTTACCGCTTGGGTCATAGCCGTTCACAAAAGTGGCGTT
>JBJTXE010000188.1:0-2231 GCA_046082075.1 Bacteroidota bacterium | reverse complement strand
ACACGCGGCAAAAACGAAAACCTCGACAAAGGTGTTGAGAAAACGAAACAATCCTTTTTATCCAAGATTTCTCGAGCCATTCTTGGAAAGTCAACGGTTGACGAGGAAGTTTTGGATAACTTAGAAGAACTCCTGATTTCTTCGGACGTGGGCGTGTTAACCACTTTGTCTCGTTTGACCCGCGCTTCGATGCGATCAATGATTTTCAAGGTGGTTGCCACACCCACGTCCGAAGAAATCAGGAGTTCTTCTAAGTTATCCAGAACTTCCTCGTCAACCGTTGACTTTCCAAGAATGGCTCGAGAAATCTTGGATAAAAACGATTGTTTCGTTTTCTCAACACCTTTGTCGAGGTTTTCGTTTTTGCCGCGTGTAAAAAAATCAAATAAACCCATGGTGAAAAAAAAATCCCGGATTTACCGGGACTGAATTTTTATACAAAGAATAATTATTTAGAGAACCACTCTTTAACTTTGTCGTTGTGAACGATTTCTTCTTTCGTAGTGTAAGAACCTGACTTCGCAGATTTGGTCATTTTAATGACTTTCGTATGTTCTTTACCACCACCTTTTTGCAAGGATGCTACTACTTTCTTTGCCATGCTCTACTTATTTAATTTCTTTGTGAACGGTATATCGCTTTAGAACTGGGTTAAATTTTTTCAATTCCATACGATCGGGAGTGTTTTTTCGGTTTTTGGTGGTAATGTATCGAGACATACCTGCCATGCCTGATTCTTTGTGCTCGGTGCACTGAAGTATCACTTGAATCCTGTTTCCTTTAGCTTTCTTTGCCATGTTCGTTCGTTTTCTCGATTACTTTAATTATTTCAAAAAACCTTTGGCTCGCGCATCTTTAAGGCATGCTGTAATGCCTTTTTTGTTCACTGTTCGCAAAGCTGCTGCGGAAACCTTCAATGTGATGTAGTTGTCCTCCTCCGGAACGTAAAACTTCTTGGTTAACAAATTGGGTAGGAAACGTCGCTTGGTTTTTCGGTTGGAGTGGGAAACGTTGTTCCCAACCATTACTGATTTACCGGTAAGTTGACAAATGCGTGACATGATACTTGGTTTTACTTTTAGTTAAAGCGGGTGCAAAGAAACGATTTTTTTACTATAAAACCAAGGATTCTACATTTTTTACTGAAATATTTACGCTGAACGGTTAATTTATTTCCTCTAAAAGCGAAAGCCTCAATAAGTTAAAAGCAGCAAGCGTGGTCATTTCGATGTTTCTGTCCCGTTGATCACCGAAAGTAAACCGTTTTGAGCTAACGCCTTTTGGTCCGGCAATACCAATCCAAACGGTTCCAACCTCATCTTTAGAATCTCCCTTTAACGGACCCATAATGCCTGTACTGCTGATGCAATAATCGGTTTTCAACCTCAAACGACCTTCTTCCGCCATGCGCGATGCGACTTCCTCGCTCACAACATCGTATTGTTCGATAAAAGCGTTTGGAATACCTAAAAGTTCCGTTTTTAGGGAAGTTTGGTAGGTAAGAAAACTACCCCGAAAATACATGGAAGAACCCGGAATGGACACCAAGGCGGCCGCTAGGTTTCCAGCGGTGCAACTTTCAACCGTTCCGACCGACTTCTGCTGTTGCGTTAACAGTTTTCCTACAACACCTGCAACCGTGTCATTTTCGAAACCGACAATAGCGAATGGAATGAGGTTTTGTAATTCCTTGATTTTTTCATCAATTACAGCCGCATCCTGTTTTCCTTGATACGAACCCACACGTAGTTTCACCAGTCCAGGTGAGGGTAGATATGCAAGGGTTAAGTTTAATTTCTCCAAGGATTCTTCCCAAGTAGCAATGCGTTCGGCTAAAAAACTCTCACCTAGGCCTTGAGTCACTATAGTACGATAATACAAAGCGTTCAGCGAATACCTTTGTTGAATCCGGGGTATAATTTCTTCCGTAAAAATGCCTTTCATCTCATAAGGAACCCCAGGTAAACTGATTACACACTGTCCTTTTCCTTCAAACCACATACCCGCTGCCGTACCCCATCGGTTCGGTAAAATTTCACAACCCTGTGGGAGATATGCTTGCTCAATGTTAGTTTGAAGCACGGGGCGATTACGCCGAGCAAAAAATGCTTCTATGTGTTGGAGGGTAGGTTCATGAAGCATCAGGGGCATGTTGAAATACTCGGCCAATACTTTTTTTGTTCTGTCATCTTTGGTTGGGCCCAGGCCACCCGTAAGTATCACTAGGTCAG
>JBJTXE010000187.1:0-2512 GCA_046082075.1 Bacteroidota bacterium | reverse complement strand
CCACCCTTCTGTCAATGTCGAGCATAGCGCTTTTGCCTCAGCCAACGTGTAAGTTCCTTTTTCGTCTTGATCCTTAACGATGAAAACATCGTTCAAATGTGAAAATCTATACATCATTCATTGGTTTAAAAAGTATAATCAAAAATACATAAAAAGGGCAATTCTTGTATCTTCGTAAAAAACAAAACCATGGAAGACCGAGACATTGAAAAAACTTACACAAAGGAAGAATTTGTTAGCAAGCTAAGAAGGCTTGCAGACTGCATCGAGAAAAACGAAAACTTTAGAATTTCCGTAGCTGGTGAGGCGCTTTACGTGCCGGATCGTGCCAACTTTTCCATTGAACACGAACGAGGCGAAGGTTCGCACGAATTGGAGTTCCAAGTAAAGTGGGAGGATTAAGGAAGGTTATTCTGAATACTCACTTGGAGTCTCGTCCGTGTTGCAATTCGGACAACCACCGTATTTATCCCACAGCTTTCTGGTACCTCGCCAACCGCATACACGGCATTTCGCCTTGCGTATTCGGCTCCTTCCTGCTCCAAAGAGAAATAACAGGATGAGAATGACCACTAATACTTGACCTCCGTTAAAGTCACTTGATGCTTTGAGTATGATTTCCATTCGATTTTTTTTCCAAAGTTAAGAAAATCATTTACCCCCGTGCAATTCATCGACTAATCGATCAGTTCACGTATGAAGCTGCTTACGATTTCAGCTTGATCGGCTGCATGGATGGCATCGGGATTATTCATATAATCTGCTATATGATTGAACAACACCTTGCTTCGGGCGCCAAAGAAATTGATCGAGCACCGTACGATTCGTTCAACAACGAACTGGGCATCGATGTGGAACTCCTTGCTTATGTGGCCCAAAGCGCAAAATTGGGCAAGCAAGGAGAGGATGAAGGGATTGAAAACGACCAAGTTTAATCCTGTTGTTTTGAAAGAAAATAACTCTATATTTGAATAAAAAAAATTGTCGGAGATTTTCTCGTTTAAATACTATCACTATGAAGGAAACTCAAGAAAAAATTGATCAATATTTAGCTTCATTTACGGGGATGAACAACCGCTTCCAATCACTCATTTATAGTGAAAAAGACCGACTAAGTACGGTTGTAAATACCCACACAAGTGAATTAAAAAGCCAAGAAGAACAATGGATTATTACCCAAAAGGATTTGACCTTCAAACTTGAAAAGCTAAACGATGAAATTGTCAGGTATGGAACTCTGTTAAAGAAGGAATTTAACCTTACTGAGCTTTCTCCTGTGCTCAAGGAACGTTTTCAAGAAATTGAGGTTGCGGTATCAGATTATGTGAATATAAAACTTCGGACCTTTAGTGACGCGCATCGAAAAAAACTCGATAAACTAGAACAAGATCTGAATCAATCAAAAAATGAAATTGCCTTAAAAATAGCGCAATTAGAAGATGATTTTGATGATGCATTAACCCAATTACATGAGCAATGGGAACAGTTTAAAAAAGAGAATATTGACAACAACAAAGGCCTTTGTTCTCATGAATTATTAAAAAACTTCGAAGAACCATCTTTTGAAAATATTTCTTCGTCGTTTGCTTTAGGAAATAAATCATTGGTCATAAATGCCAAAAATGTGACTAAGACGATTACTTACCCAGCATTGGTGCCCTTTAACGATCATCAAAATATATGCATCGTTTATGATTCTGAAACGAGTTCAACAGCAGAAAACATTTCAGATACTTTAATTTTCAGAATGCTGTTTTCCCATATACCGGATAAATTGAAAGTTCATATTTATGACCAAAGCATGAACGAAAAATTTCGCGAATTCCTGCCTCTTCCATCCATGGTTTTGGATAGAGGATTTGAATGGTCTCAATTTCAAACACATTTATCCCATGCAGAAAGCTTAATCCGTTCCAAACTAGGACTACTTTTTGCTGACATTAGTTCTGACCATAATTCTTTGCACGAATATAACCTCAAGCTCATCAAAGAGGAAAAATATGATGAAATCTTACCTTATTTCTTATTTGTGTTTGACGACTTTCTATCGTTTAAGCACGAACAATCGTTGAAAGAAGATTTAGCCCGATTGGATAAATTACTTCAATATGGGTGTCAGGTAATCATTCTTATTAATAAATCCATCAATCCTGAAAAGTTCGCAACAACTCTTTCAATCGTTGAAAACCTGCGTTTCAAGGTTATAGACTTAACCATTAAGGAAGAATCGATCAAAAATCTTAACATTGAAAACATTTCAAACGATGATAAAAAGATACTTCTTAAGAATTTTATAACTGCACTTGAAAATCTCGCATCAACCCGATCAAAAGTAAAATTCAAATCGTATGCTGTACCTGAAAAATCTATTTGGTTCAAGCAGACTGCATTTTCTGAAGTAAAAATCCCAATTGGGAAGTCAGAACTACGAGAAGGGTTTGAACACCTTTCTTTTAAAACGAAAGATATGCTTTCAAACGCCCTCCTTTGCGGAGGTGTTGGTTCTGGTAAA
>JBJTXE010000186.1:0-2061 GCA_046082075.1 Bacteroidota bacterium | reverse complement strand
GAACGGCAGCAGCCAAAGCGATTACTCCAATAATGATTAATGAAACGACCGTTGAAGCTGCAACAACGACCATTGCCGCTTTCTTTTCAGAGGCACCATCTCTATAACCCGCGTAATATTCAGGCTCAATTAATCGCTTATTGTTCGGATTATTGAAGTTATTGTAGTTGTATTTGTGCCTTTTGCGGTAATACGTGAAGGCGTCTTTTTTGCCCTGTTGATAGGCGGGTGACTGCTTGGAAACTTCGACGCTATCAGGAGGGATATTGGGTTGAATAACGTCTTGAGGTAATGAACGAGTTTCTTCATTAGCCGAGATTTTTGTTGAAATAGCGTCCCAGCGTATTTCACGGACTTCCGTCAAACTTGCCGACAACACAATGGCTGTATTTTCTTGCTCGAAAAAAACCACGTCATCTGTAATATCCATTACCTTACACAAAATTCCAGATCCGTTCTTGAAAAGTATCGAATCTCGGTATTCCGCCTGACCGAAAGAAGTCAACGAAAGGAAGTAAAAAAATGCGATGAGTATGATTTTGAACATATTACCAATTTTTAACATCGAAGATAATGATAAAAAACATTTCTAAAAAATAAAACCCCAACATAAGTCGGGGCTTTCGTAGCGAGACCGAGAGTTGAACTCGGGACCTTAGGGTTATGAATCCTACGCTCTAACCAACTGAGCTATCTCGCCATTTTTGAGAGCGCAAATATACGTTTTTTTCGAATTAGCCCAAGGTTTTTACGTAAGAATCCACAAATTCCATTAATTCACCAATGCGTTTCGGACTGAAATCAAAAGGGACGCCCGCCGCTTCATAAATTTCCGGTAAAGAACGCGTGTAGCCTAATGCTAATCCCGTTTTATACTTTTCCAAAGCGCCTGTTTCATCTAGTAAACTGTTCTTCCAAACCCCAATGGCGCCTAGTTGTGCAATACCGTACTCAATGTAATAAAAAGGCACTTCGAACAAGTGCAATTGGCGCTGCCATCCGACCGATTGTAAATCCTCGTATCCCGTCCAATCGGTTAATCCTGTTCCGAATTTCTTGCCCAAAAACAACCATTGTGCGCTCCGCTCTTCCAAAGTATGCGTTGGATGGGTATATACCCAATGCTGAAAGGCGTCGATTTGCGCAATCCAAGGCAGTACTTTCAACAGGTCCTCCATGTGCTCTATTTTGGCACGTTTTAATTCTTCGGCATTTGCATAAAAGGCCTCCCAATATTTCATGCTCAACAATTCCATGGACATAGAAGCCAATTCTGCGGCTTCCGAAGGGATATTTTTAAACGATGTAAGTGCTAATTCGCGGTTGAGAAAACTATGGATGGCATGACCGCCCTCATGTACCATGGTAATCAGGTCGCGGTGCAAACCAACTGCATTCATGAAAATGAACGGCACCCCAATTTCATACAAGGGATAATTGTATCCCCCCGGTGCTTTTCCTGGTTTAGATTCCAAGTCCAAATGCCTCATAGTGTGCATGGTTCTCAAGCAATCCCCGAAATACAGGTCCATTTGATCAAAAATCTCGATAGTTTTGTCCAACATTTCCTGGCCGTTCTGAAAGGGCTTGAGCGGGGCATGACCAGCAGGATCAAAGTCCAAATCCCAAGGTTTAAAAGAACTTTTTCCTAATTTATGGAGCTTTTTGAGCTGATTTTCTTTTACCAGAGGAACAACCTTTTGGGCAACGGCTTCGTGGAAATCAAAACAGGCTTCTTTGGTGTAATCAAAACGTCCCATGCTTTGGAACATGTAATCGCGGTAATTATCGAATCCTGCATTCAAAGCAAGTTGGTGGCGCTGGGCTATGAGATCGGTGTATAAGTCGTTCAGTGCGTCAATATCCGATCTTCTTCTTGCGGCCATTTTCTCGTAAACGGTCTTCCGAAGGTACTCGTCTTGGTTTTTCAAATGCACCGATGCTTGTTGCATGGTGAGTGTTTCTCCTTGGTGTTCAATCGTTTGTGCAGCACTAATGCTTCCAAATTCTTGACTCTTGTCGGCTAAATAGGCTTCTATGGAGATGTTTTCCTCGCGGAAC
>JBJTXE010000185.1:0-4724 GCA_046082075.1 Bacteroidota bacterium | reverse complement strand
TGGGAAACAGTTCATGACCCGGACCCAAAGCAGTTTCTATATCGATGATTTTTGCGTGTATGATTCGTTCGAGATTTACTGCCTTGTGTTGTATCCTAGGAATATTCGGTTTTGGGGAAATATTCATCGTTTTTAAATACGAAGTAAAATGATCTTTTTCCTCAAATAACCATGCTGTTTGGGATTGGAACTGGGTGAAGTTGGACAATAAGAAAAGAAAATGAGGTAAACCAGGTGTATACAAACGCGTTAAAGTAAGCCAAACCCATTCCGACAGATCCATCTTCATGAGCTGTTGCATACGTTGAGCTCTATGTTCTTTTACGGGGTTACCGAATAAGATTAAAAACAGTTCTCCTGCATAATGATACACTTGATCAAAGCGCTGCACCAATGCTTTATGATCCATAGAATCCGAGGGACAAGTCAAGAAATAGGATACGTCGGATGTGAATTCGGGAGGAACTGGCGAAGGCTCCTTATCCTCCTCAAAGAACAGGTATTCGGCGTATAGGGCGAGACCTTCGTTGCGGGTTAACGAAAAAAAGTACGACAAACGCCAAAAAAGTTCATGGGATTTAGGGTTTAAAAGCAACCGTGTTGACTCCTTATGCGTTTGATATGTCGCTCTGGTATCCGCGATGGTTCGGTAATCCAGTGCGTGAACTAATTCATGCAGTAGTACGCGGATTAGCAACTGGGGTTCGTTGTTTTGGGAAACCAACCAATGATGATTCAATTCGATAAAAAAGGTTCTAGCATTGGACCGTTGAGCGTCAAATTTCGCATACCAATGATCGATGAAAGAGGTCGATATTGATAAATGCAGGGTGTATTCGCCGTTGAATTCGAGAAGACTAGCCGCATCACGAACGGCCTCAACTAACTGAGAAGTAGTTTCAGCCCCTAAGTTTAGGTCTTTTGGCAAGCGAACACGGAGCATGATATTTTAAATAAAACAAAAGTAATCGAAAAAAAATGGTAACTTTTTGCTTAAAGTTGGTTATTTACCGAATTTCTCTGCGTAATGCCTTCTATTATGACTGAAAAAATACACTATGACATCCAAAAAACACAAAAAACTAAAAATTTTATGGGTCGGAGAAACGGCTTTTGAGGCCTATCAATCCACCGATATGCACGTTCGTAAATGTTTCAACCATGAAATTCTCATGTATGAACCAGGCGACAAAAAGAGTTCAGCCAAGATCAACTATTTAAAAAACAAGGAGGACCCAAAACCGCAATACAATGAAAAAGATTTATCCGACTCAATTAAAACGTTTTTCGAAGCAAAATCCAAGTCAGAATATTCCTTGCTGGTGGGAAGCAACTTCGAACTAATGGTGCATCAAGTATTGGAGCAATTAAAAGAAATAAAAGAATCAAAGAGTTATTATGGAACGCATGAAAAATCAATGGAATCCAATGCAGACTACATGGTGTTTGAACCCGCGTTGTATAAAAAAGAAGTCCCGAACGGGACCAAAGCTGTTATTGATGATGCGGTCTTTTTAAAGATAAAGGCCTTGTTCTTGGATTTTGAAGAAACGCTCGGATCTACCACCCAAAACTATGGTAAGTATTTCAAGCAAACTTGGGAAATCGATAAAGATGCGCCGATTTTTGATAAATTTTTATTTAAGTATTTAGAAACTAAAACGAGTAATAACCCTTAAAACCCGATTAATTTGAACCGAGACCTGATCCTTAACGAAGTCATCCGCCGAAATTCTGGACTATTGCGAAACATTATTCGTAAGTACTTTAAGCAAAATGAAGATGACATCTATCAAGAGCTATGCCTGCACCTACTCGATAAAATTCGCAACGCTGATGAGGATGAATTAAGCAAGTGGTCCTCGGGTGCATGGTTGAATACCGTTGCGAATAACCGGTGCAAGGATTTTTTTAGGCATCAAAATTCAAAAACGTATCAGGCAACCCAGGGGATGGAATCCCTGAACCATTCGGATGACGCATCGGAATTTGACCGACGCATTTTTGCAGGGGGTCATAATGAGTTTGAAACGAATGACCCTTCCCTTAGTAAATATGTGCTTGAAATCAATTCCGTGTTGAAAGAATTTGCCATCAAGCATCCCAAAGACGCGATGTATATAAAACGGCATTTTATTGAGGGCGTGGATGTAGGCAACATCGGGCGTGAATTTAACGACAGCAATCCATCGCAAACCATCAAACGTGCGCTGCAGAAACTTAAAAAAATGATCAATTCTGACGCCTTATTGGAGCGCTTCGACCTTTTCTTCAGTACCGATTTTGATGAATAAACCGGTACTTCAAAAAAAAAATGTTGCGCCCTGTTATCCAGGGTTTTTTTATGCGTAAAACCTTCAGTTTAAAAATCAAAATCTCCATGCCAAGAAAAACCAAGCTTTCCTTAGTTCCAATCACCGAAGCGCTCAACACCATTTACAAAAAATCCAAGGGTTCTGGCTTGCAGCCCGAATTGTTCTCAGAAATCAAGAATGAAGTTTATTCGATCGGACAGTACATTCAAACCAACGACGATGAGGCATTCATGTTCGCCATTGTTTGCGCAATGAACTTGTTTGGTGAAGAAGTTGAAAACCACGACCTCCTTCGTTTTTTCGAAGTCACACCTTTCGAACTTGTCAACCAACTTCAAACCTTAAATACGCTCAGCGATAAAGGCTTGTTAGTGCGTCAAAAGAACCGTCGTCGCTTCAGTGAAGGCTTAAGGAAATACCATTTCATCGTGGCCCCAGCGATCATTAACGCCATCCTTAACCATCAGCCCATGCCGAAGGAAGAAGTAAAAGAAATCACAGATGTGGTGGAAGTTTTGGAAAAAATCAATGACTTTTGCCAAGAGTGCATTGCAGAAAACATGGATGCAGACGATCTATATCACGAGGTCAACGAAACCCTTGAAAAGTACAAGCATTTTCCTTTCATCAGTTATGTGCTTGGCTTGGATTTAACCCATGCCGACAGAATCGTTTACACGTATGTTGTTTGGAAATCCATCAACGGTTGCCTTACCGTGGACATGGACGAACCGATTAACTCGTTTTTCCGCAGATCTTCGAACCGGGTTCAATACCTTCAAGGTATTTACAATGGGAGCAATAAACTGATCAAATACGACCTATTGGAATTCAGCAGCGGGCGTTTTTTCAATGATCTCGATTTTTTACTTTCAGACAAATCCTTAACGCTTTTGCAAGAAAACGGATTAACGGTCGTTAAACGAAAGTCGAGTAAAAACGCCATTTTACCAGAGAACATTGCCCAGAAAGAGCTTTTTTACGAGGCCGAGGAGAAAGCACAAGTGGACGATTTACGGGCAATGATGGAGGAAGAACGCTACAACAACCTCATGCAACGTTTGAGCAGCAAAGCGCTTCCACAAAACCTGAACATCTTGTTATTCGGCGCTCCAGGAACGGGAAAAACGGAAACGGTTTACCAGTTAGCAAAAGCTTCGGGCCGCGAAATCATGAAGGTTGAAATAAGCCAATCTAAGAGCATGTGGTTTGGTGAAAGTGAGAAATTAATTAAAAAAATCTTCAAGGACTACATAGAACTGGCAGCACATACCGTCAAAGCCCCAATCCTGTTGTTCAATGAAGCCGACGCCATCCTTTCTTCGCGCAAAACGAGCTCGAATAGCCCAGTATCACAAACGGAAAATGCGATGCAGAACATATTATTGGAAGAATTGGAAAACTTCAAAGGAATTTTCATTGCAACCACCAATTTAGCCGAAAACTTGGATAAGGCTTTTGACCGTCGATTCTTGTACAAGATTGAGTTTCACCGTCCGGGTTTGGCCGCAAGGGCCGGAATATGGAAATCCAAATTACCTGAACTCAACGACGGCGTCGCAGAAGCCGTGGCAAAAGAATATGATTTAACCGGAGGACAGATCGACAACGTCGTTCGCAAGCTGGAGGTGCAACGAATTTTGCATGAAAGCCCGCTAGAGTTGGACTACATCTTAAAACTTTGCGCGCAAGAGGTCGTTTTGCAAAAAGGCATCAACCGCATTGGTTTTGGGGGCTAAGAACATTACAACCTTGCAAGGAATTTACCAGCCTAGCTTTCCGTAGTAACTTTACCCAAAATTTCAATATGACAAAGCGATTTTACAAAGAAAACCATCTCTGGTACGTTGATTTACCGGAGTTTTTAGAGGCGGGCCTCGGAAGCAGAAACAACTTACTCATGGTGGATGGTGCCGATGAATTTTTAGACCGGGTAAGTCAATGGGGAACCGAAGTCTGTATTGCATTCGAAACGGAGCCTTTTGCAGATGCAGAGTATTCGTTGATTTCAGATGCTTTCGGCAAAAACCAAGCATTGTTGGACCAAGTAGGACACGCTCCCGTGGGTTACGGAATGTATTACACCGTTCCCGAAATGCAAGGTCACAGGTTGTGGCTTTGCCCTGTAACGGAGTATGTTTTTCAAGGCGAGTATCCGGAAAGGATTTGGGTTAAGGTGTTGGGATAACAACCCAATAATCTTATAATTTACTATAACTCGTTCTACCACAATAAGGTCCTTACAACAAAACAAAACCCTGACGCTTCGGTCAGGGTTTTTACGTGGTCCCACCTGGGCTTACCTCGATTTCGCTACGCTACACTCGGCATAAACTTCTCGCCCAATCCATTTAAACTAAAAATCCCGCTATCGCGGGATTTTTGTTGTGGTCCCACCTGGGCTCGAAC
>JBJTXE010000184.1:0-2601 GCA_046082075.1 Bacteroidota bacterium | reverse complement strand
CTTAAGGTAAATGTTCTCAATGCTTATTTTTTCGATCTGTAACTTTTGACACAATTGTACGATGGATTCATGATCTGAAATCCCATGCACGTTCAACCAACATAAATGGTCTTGATCCAATTCATCGTCCAGGAAATCGTTCGCAAAGTACGAAATGGAATCCCGTTTTATGGCATAAAAACATTGATTGTACTTGTACAGTTCACAATAATTATCCATGGTGTTATTTCTTTTTGGAGGTAACTATTCCGCAGCTATCACAGGTCTTTTTTCTGAAAAAAATACGCCAAATCAAATAAGAGACTGCCGCAAGTACCATTAAAAACACCAGAACATTTTCAAGCATGGGCTAAATTATGAATTTCCTCTAAAATAGTTGATAGCATAGAAAGGACAATCCATAGGCAAGCACCCCATAAAGGCTTAATTGCAGTAGAGGAATCCTCCAAGATCCCGTTTCTCGTCGCGAAACAGCTAGGGTCGACAAACATTGCAATGCAAAAACATAAAACACCATCAAGGAAATCCCGGAGGCTAAGGTAAATTTTTTACGACCATCGGGATATGTTTCATTTTTTAATTTTTCACGAAGGCTGAATTCACCTGCCTCCTCATGGTGTGCATAGAGCGTTGATAAGGTGCCAACAAAGACTTCGCGGGCTAAAAAGGATGACCCAATGGCAATTCCAATCTTCCAGTCATAACCCAAAGGCGCTATTGCTGGTTCCAAGGTTTTGCCAAACTTACCCAAATACGAATGTTCCAAGAGAACAGCTGATTCTAAAAGTTGGCGATCCTCCTCTGTTGCAATTCGATAGTGCTTCTCGCTTTTTAATTGCTGGAGGGCGTTTTCTCTTTCTTGGCTTGGACCATAATTTGACAGGGCCCAAATGACAATGGACAAGGCGAGGATTATTCCCCCAGCCTCTAAAACAAAGACCTTTATTTTATCGAAAATGGTGGTGAATATATTTCTCCAATGGGGTGGTTTAAAATCCGGGATTTCCATTAAATAAATGGATTGACCTTCTTGTTTGAGAAGTTGCTTTAAGAGCCACGCGATCATCAGCGCTGCTATGATTCCCAGGGCGTAAAGCGCAAAGAGCACTAAGCCTTGAAGCTGCATAAATCCTGCAATTTGCTTTTCTGGTATCACCACGGATATGAGCAGTGTATAAACAGGAATTCTCGCGCTGCAACTCATTAAGGGTGCTACAAATAATGTGATAAGCCGTTCTTTGGAATTCGGGATTCCTCGAGTTGCCATAATGCCGGGGATGGCACATGCCATACTTGAAAGCAAAGGAACTACGCTTCTACCGTTCATTCCGAAAGGCCTTACAAGCCGATCCATTAGAAAAACAGCCCGCGATAAATACCCCGAATCTTCCAAAAGGGCGATAAAAAAGAAGAGCAATGCAATTTGGGGTATGAACACGAGAACTCCAGTAATTCCAGGGATGATTCCGCCACACAGGAGGTCTTGCACTGCCCCTTCCGGCAAAGATTGAGCGATTTGCTGAGAAACCCACTGTAAACCCTGCTCAATATAGTCCATTGGAATGGCTGACAGCGTAAATACCGCTTGAAAAATAGTGATAAGTACTAACGAGAAAATCACATATCCCAATACTGGATGCGTTAACCATTGATCGATTCGGCGTTTGCTTTGAGTGGTCTGATTTTTCGTAACCACCTTCTTGCACAGTTCTTTAGCCTTGGCAGATCGCGCAATGGCGTCGTTTTCCTGTTGCGTTAAATCCTCAATGGCTAAAATATGCTCATTCACGGAAAAGTGGTTTTCAGTGGATTGATTCTTTATTTGTTCTTCTATGGCTTGCAATAAACGATTTTTCCCTAAACCAACACGGGCGTTCATGAACACTACCGGGGTACAAGATAATTCCTTGCTAAGACTTTGTTGGTCTATCGTAATTCCGTTTCGATCGGCAAGGTCGATCATGTTTACGATAAGTACCAGGGGAATTTTTAAATCTGCCAATTGGGAAAAAAGAAATAATCCCCGATCCAAATTTGAGGCGTCAACAACGACTAGTCCAACGGTTGGTTGTTGCTGTTGATTCAATTCATTAAGAGCATCAAATACTACTTTTTCTTCGCTGCTTTTCGGATAAATGCTGTAGGTACCAGGATAGTCCGTTAATGAAATCGATTGGCCACCCACCGCTACTAGCCCCGTTTTTTTGTCGACGGTGACCCCAGGAAAATTACCAACCTTTTGGCGCATGCCGGTTAAAAGATTAAACAAGGTGCTTTTGCCGCAATTAGGATTGCCAAACAACAAGAGATTCATGAGGCGAGCGGATTAACCTTGATGAATGCAGCGTCTTCGAATCGAATCGAAATTTGCGTGTTGCCATAGGCAAAAGCAATAGGTCCACGAAATGGCGCCTTTAACGTTAAAGTGATTTCCACACCGGGAACAATACCCATCTCCATTAATTTAGTTCGTAGAAACGGCTGGGTTATTTCCAATATTTTTACGCTACGCTGTTTCGGGATTTCCGAAAGATTCATGCCGTAAATTTAGGGCGAATTCTACTTAAATGAATACCATGAAAGCGGTATTTACTTGCTCAA
>JBJTXE010000183.1:0-2434 GCA_046082075.1 Bacteroidota bacterium | reverse complement strand
CAGGTTCCGAAGTCGACCTGCAGTGAATACGTTGCGCCGGCACTCAAAGTAGTGGATTCGTTCAAATAGACCTCTACGCCAATTTGGCTTGGACAACCTACGTGATTGATTTGACCGCTTTGTCCAACAAAGACAACAGATTCCACGTTCGAATCTGAATTGGAAGTAGGCCCCGCGTTGGTACAATATTGCGCCCAAGCGTTGGGGTATAAAAAAACTAGAATGAGAAGAATAAAAGCCTTAGGATTCAATGCGTAGTAAATAAAGGGTTAAAGCGAATTTAATAAATATTTTACACAGCGTTTATGGCACCAAGACATCGTTACCTAACGATTACTCTTTTTTGACCGGTTGTTCCATCACCTGCTCTTGCTTCACCCAACGACCGTCCTTCCAATAAGACTTATTACTCCCAGGAAAGAACACATGTTCTTGTGGATGTTGAACATCTTCCTTCCACAGGGGTTCATTGTTGATACCGAAGGTCAGGTTAGAAGTATACCAGAACCTGCTGCCATCGGGATTTAATGTAATCATTGAAAGCGCCACAGCGCCATTTTCATGGAATTGACGCAATTCTGTAATGCTTGAATAACTTGAACGGATATCCTCGATTGTGAATGTTATCTGACCATAGGGGTCATAGAATCGAACAAAACGCCGATTATCGGCATTCCAATCGGTCATCACCACGGAAGGTTTGCTTGTATTTTTATAGTAATAAACCGTAGAATCCATGGGTTTTTGTCCTGCTGACAAACGCTCCTTTTCCGCGGCAGACTTTGCATCACGTAGGTTTGTACAAGCAACTGCCCATAACGCAAGGCTTAATCCTAAAAATTGGCTCAAAAGCCTATTGGGTCTTTGCATGATTTGGCTCAATGGTTCTCGAAAGTACATAAAAAATAAACGTCTTTACCATGCTAGCAATACCTCAACCGTCGATAGTGCCATCAAGTTTTTCTTTTGGCGGATTGCTGCTTTAATAGGTAACAAATAGGTGCCGAGTTTTTTGTCGTACCAGATGGACGTATTCCAAGAAAGACCATCCAGGGTGGCATTAACCTTTAACCTCCCCCAACCTTCTTCTAAGTGCTTTGATTGGGATCGAATTTCTAGGGATAAATCACTGGGCAAGGAAACAAAATACCACCCTCCAGGAGCCGAATGCTGCCAAAGGGGGGCGGTAAACGTATGCCTAATCTTCATGACACTTATTGAATCAACCTTCGATTATGGTGAATCATATTAAAGCGTTGTTCGTAGTCAGCGATTTCCGTTTTCATCCACCGATCCCAAAAAGTAAAGTATAAGCTATAATTTCCAACGAATTGCTCGTGATGCATGTTGTGGTGGGTTGAAGCGGTTTTACATCGCAGGATTGGGAGTCGAAGCCATTTTTTCGGATAGATCTCATAGCCGAGGTGGGCAAGGACATTGTTCAAAAGATCTAACGTTTGCCATAAAAACAGCATGGGCCACCAAATTGGAAGGAGCATGGGAAGAAGAAGAAACGGTAAGAATTCAATGGCATTTTCAAAAGGGTGAAAAGCAAAAATGGTCAAGGGGGATGGGTCGGTGCTCTTGTGGTGGGTTCTATGCACCCAACGGTAAATTTTCGGATGATGCATTGCTCGATGCGTCCAATAAAAATAGGCATCGTAGAAAAAAATGAGGAAAAGCAGTTGCAAAAAACCCCAAATGGAGCTGTGTGCGTTGAAGTCCCAGTAGAGTTTCATGAATCCGAGTTGATCCAAGAAGGTAATTAATGCGGTCAGCACTCCTGCCAATACAATGGAGCCAAGAGAAAATAGGAGGTCGTGACTGAAAAAATGCCTGCGCTGATCACTTTTGGGTTGTATTCTTCGCCAACGCCAAACAACCCTCAAGAGACGCCAAACAACCACAAAAACCGCTAGACCAAAAATAACATACAGCATTAAATTGAAAAAAGCTTCCTGCAAGGAGGCGAAAAGAAAGTCGGTCATTGAAAACATGCTGCTCTTTTACCCACCAAAAGTATAAAAAAAGCGCTTCAGGCATCGTGAATCCAAGTCAACCCGTAGTGGCCGCCATCGAAATACTTGTTCCGCTCTATGCGTATGGTCTTTCGAAAAAACTCAAGCAGGAAAAAAAGTGAGCGATCCTTATCCCCACGGAAACAGCATATTTGCAAATTTCCTTCAACCTTTAGGCAAATTTTATAAATTTCGGAGTCTCGGTAAAAATCAACTGATTTACTGCTTAACCCAACGCTGTACTTTTCCAGACCCAGGAAGGGTAAGGAAATAGATCCCTTGCGGAAATTTTCCTACCTCCAAAACACCGCTCGAAGCATCGATGTTCCAAGTGACAACGGGTTGACCCAGCGCATTGTGCACTTGAACCTCTCCGATGGACCCATCATTCACGGCAATACTCAGCTGTTCCTTGG
>JBJTXE010000182.1:0-4326 GCA_046082075.1 Bacteroidota bacterium | reverse complement strand
CAGAATGATGGGAAAGATTGGAAGAAGGTTACTACGGTACCCGGAGTACCCGAACAAACGCGGGTCAACATGTTGACTGCTTCCAGGTTTAATGCTCAGGTAGTTTATGCAGCATTTAACAACCAGCGTAACGGCGATTTCAAACCCTATTTATTTAAATCTTCCGACGGGGGTAATACCTGGACCAGCATCCGTGGAGATTTACCTGAAAGAGGAACCGTTTATTGCATTAAGCAAGATTTTGTGGATCCCAATTTGCTGTTTGTTGGGACGGAATTTGGTGCATTTTTCTCTACCGACGAAGGACAGCATTGGACAAAATTAAGCGGCTTACCTACCGTTGCGGTATACGATTTGGATATCCAAGAACGCGAGTGTGACTTGGTGGCTGCCACCTTTGGACGAGGATTTTATGTGTTGGATAATTACAGTCCATTACGGGGGATGAACCCAAAGAATCTTGGGCAAAAAGCCTACATCTTCCCTACGAAGCCGGCTTTGCTTTATGTGCCCGCTGACCCTCTAGGGCTCGAAGGAACAGGGTTTCAAGGGCATAACCTTTGGTCGGCCGAAAATCCATCCTATGGTGCAGTATTTACCCTGCACTTGAAGGAGGGTTTTCAAAAGAAAATCGATCAACGAAGGGAAAAAGAAAAGGCCTTGGAGAAAGATAAAAAGAACGTGGATTATCCTTCATTAACGGAATTACGCCAAGAACAACAAGAAAACGAACCCCGTTTAATTTGGGCCATTTCAGACGCCTCAAGAAAGGAAGTAAAGAGGTTCACCTCTTCGCCATCTAAAGGGCTAGTTCGCACGGTTTGGAATCTTAGGTCGAATCCAGTGAATAACGTTGCAGGAGGAGAAAATGGATTTTTAGTTGCGCCAGGTACCTATTTACTTAGCATTATTTCCGTGAGCGATCAGGGCATTGATACTTTGGTTAAAGGACATGCTTTTGAGGTGAAGGGGTTGAACAATCAAACTTTGGTGGCTAAAGATCCTTCGGCCTTGGATGCATTTCGCAAAAGGGTATCCGCAATGAACCGCAAAGTGCATGGCGTTGGAGAGATTCTTGGGGAACTTGAGTCACAAGTAGGCTTGTTGGAGTCTTTGTTGTTGAATTATCCAGGCACCTCCTTGGAATATGTTAAAACACTGCGGACCCTGAAAAAGGGAATGGATTCGGTGAAGATGGTGATGTATGGAGATCCTCTATTGGCTAAACATGAATTTGAATCTGCGCCCAGCTTGACCGGTCGATTGGGAATGGTGGAATACATGCTTTACGACAATACGGCAGGAGCTACCAAAACGCAAGAGGCTAATCTTTCGATCATTGAAGAAGTTTATCCTACGCTTGAAGTAAGTGTTAAAGGGATGCTCGAGCAGCTAGAAGCTTTGGAAGATGCACTTGCCAAAGGTCCGATTCCTTACACGCGCAACCGCGGGTTAAAATGGAAATTGGACTAAATACTTTATTTTTTTTTACCGAACTGTTAGGATTGCATAAGCTTTTCGTAAGATATGGCCTAAATCCTAAAAATGAGTTCGAAAAATCTTTTTATTTCCCTGAATAGGGAGTTGCTTGAGGGTGGTTTAAACATTCAGCGTAAACTTGGACCCGAGGAGGAGCGAATGCTCAATTACCGCAACGGCCTGAGGGCTGCGGTGATTCGGGAATCGAGGATATACGAGAGGGATTTTTTTGAGGCCTTGGATAGCCTGTATTCGAAAACCGATATTCCTCTGTTGAAATCGGAAACCTCTTTGAGGCTGTACATAAAATTCACTCACAATAAGGCAATTATGGATTGCTTAATGTTTCTCGCCAAACAGTTCAAGGGTAAGAAATACACCCGTGATACTGAATTTTGGGAAAAGTGTTTATCAAACCTTATGCTGTCTTCTAAAGAGAATTTAAAGACGAAACGCCCTCAATTGAAGTTGTTTGCTGATATCGCGAAACATCTCCTGAATCGATTTCCAGTAGGTCAATTGGACGTTTGCTTTCGCTACGTGTTAGATCATTCGATTGAATCCGTTCTTTTTTGCATTCAGAAGTACGGTATTGGGCACGGATTCCATAACCATCGGTTGCCGTTTTCCGTGAACACGGACCCTTTATTGCGGTGTTTTGAGGTCTTGGATCGTCACGATGCACCCTCCGAGTTGTATGAAATATTATTGATGAATTTATTGCCTGAACCCCAAGGTTCTGAGCTGTTCAAGGAAAACTTCTGTACTTTCTTTGCTTTCTTGTTCGACCGAATTCCTATTGATAAAATCAAATGGTTGAGCATGGATACCTTGGAGCGATTGTTTTTTATATACGAAATCAATGCACAAGTTTTTGAGAAAGTCGAATACGCAAAAATGGAAGAGGAATTTAGGGAGTTGTTGGGCAGTAAACCCATGGAGCCTAATAGAAGGTTGGATTATCAGCGTTTTATGATAGAATCGCTTTTTAGGGCGTATAAAATATCGTTTTATTTTGCCCATAATTTTTGCTCAAATTCCTTGAATCCACGGGAAAAAGAGTGGTTGGTAGGGTTACTTGAAGGCAAGAATTTGATCTATGCCAAAGATCTTCCATTTAAACTAACCAAGGTGCAAGCGCATGAGTTCAATTTTCAGACGTACCCTGCTTGGGGTGTATCCATCACGTTTTCGGTGTCGGAAGGGTTAGTAAAATTTGCGTTGGAGCGAGAAATACATAATCCAACGTTTGTCAATGCTTTGATTCGTCGAATGCGGGATATGAGCCGAAGCGCATTTTGGATTAAGACCACTATTTCCTTGGTGAAAAATGGATTAACAGCGGATACTCCAGACCTTGACGAGCTTTACGATTACATCAATTATCAAGTGTTTCAATTGAATCGAAACATCGATTTTTCACAAAAGAAATTGATCAACCTTCGCCGAGAGGCTCATACTTGGCACAACAACCTCATGTTGGTGAGAAATTACGGCTACCGTGGATTGGTAAAACTTCCGAGTTTGGGCATCGCGCCTTTTAAGGTTGAGGTGAAAGGGAAAAACTACGTACTCAAACAGCTTAAGACGAACATGGAGTTAATAGAGGAGGGAACGGAATTAAAGCATTGCGTAGGGACCTACACGCGAAATTGCTTGAAGTTTGGTTCGTATATTTTCTCCTTGCGTGAATTGGTAGAAAACCTGGAATCCGAAGAGTTGGATGAAGTTCGCATGGTCACGATTGAAGTGAACAGAAAGCGCATCGTTCAGAAGAAAGGCCTTCGAAATCGAAGCTGTGATGCCGTGGAAAACCATGTGATTGATTTATGGCGTTTTGAAAACGGGTTGGTGGCTTAGGGACAGATCAGTTACTCAACCTCCCCACCATCAAAAACACCCCAAAACCTGCGCCTGCGGAGAGTAAGATATTAACTGACAGCAAGACCCATTGTCCCTGCTCAAATAACTGCACATTCTCGGCCGAAAAGGTGCTGAAGGTGCTAAAACCACCGCAAAATCCAACCCCAATCAATGGTAACAACCACGCAGGTTTGTCTCCGGATTTTAAATACATAACCAACAAAGCGAGGAAGGCCGTAGCAAGGACATTGCTCACCAAGGTAGCCCAGGGGAAATGCTTTGATTGCACCAGCTGTTGAGCAATGAAGTAGCGGAGCATGCTGCCCATCCCACCGCCAATAAATACTAATAACCAATTCATAGCTTAAGCATTTTTTTAACCAATTGTTGTGCGCTCCAACAATTTATTTCTTCAAGGTATAGGATGTCTTACAAAAAACCATGAATATCATAGATTTCTCCAAAAAAAGTAAGATCTCCCTTGTCAAACACAAGGTGATGTTGGGGATGAACTATTTCCGTTTTAATTTTCAGGTAATCTGAAAAGTTTGAAGCTGTACTCAAACGTTCAATGTCGGCATCATCGAAAACATGATTCACCTTTACAGGAACTATGTAATCTAAAAAGATATCGTTGTAATCTTCCATTCTCATGAGCTTTTCCCACTATTCCTTATCTCTCACTGGTCGGCACGAATATGTGTCTTGTTCTTCGTCAACAAATGGTGGGCCGTCATCCTCATTGCCAAAAAACCATCCCTCTGCATGGCCAGGGTAAACTAAATGTCCTGTAGCACCCTCAGGAACAATGGACCAATACATTTCATTCTTAAATCCACCAATGCCCTTGTAATGAAGTTTTTCTCTTATTATTTCCAGTTCCTTATTTGTAGGCATTCTCCAGTCATTACCAAACGTTTCACAACCTTCCTTTGCTTCAAAAAAACTTGTTAAAATTGATAAATCTTTATCGGATATTTCGAT
>JBJTXE010000181.1:0-3151 GCA_046082075.1 Bacteroidota bacterium | reverse complement strand
TGTCATTCGAGCAGCGTGCTCTGCCGCAATAGAATCCAAAATGGCCTTAAAAAGCTGGGTATTTAAGGATTTAGGGATGAGCTCGGCAACAATTTCCTCTTTCTCCGGTTCAAAAAGGTAATCTTTAGCTAGGCTCCCTTGGCTTGACTCTTCTGATTTTAAGGGTAAAAACGCTTCCACTTCCACCGACTGCGTCACCGCATTGACAAATCGATTATACACCAGGACGATGCGATCGAACTCTTTCGTTTGAAACAGGCGCATCAACTCTTTGCTTACTGTGGCAGTACGCTCAAAGGAAACCGCACCAACAATATCTTCTTGAGGGGCAAGAGTCTCATTGCTGAAATAATTTTCGGGTCTTTTGTAAACATCTTTTACCTTTTTACCAAGGCAAATAACGGAGACTTGGCTTACGGCGAATTCGTCTTTAATCAAAGAACTAACTTTCTTTATTACATTGCTGTTGAATCCCCCGCACAAGCCTCTGTTCGAAGTGATGGCCACGATGAGTATCTTCTTTGAACCGCGGTCTTCTGCAAAAGCATTCTCTGATAAATCTAACGTACCGCTAACGTTTTCAAGAATGTAGCGCAATTTTGAAGCGTAAGGACGCAAACGGGTAATGGCATCCTGAGCTCTTTTCAATTTAGCCGCCGAAACCATTTTCATCGCAGAGGTAATCTGCATGGTGGAAGAAACTGAACTAATGCGGTTGCGTATTTCCTTTAAGTTTGCCATTCCTATTGGTTGGGTTTAATATTTAGCTGCAATTTCCTTCGCCTTTGCTGCTAGAACATCTGTGAGTTCATCTGTGAACTGTCCGGCTTTCAACGCCGCTAACACATCGGAGTGTTGGCTTTCAAGCAAGGTCAAGAATTCTTTTTCAAATTCTTTCACTTTGGCTACTGGCACGTTTTGAATTAAGCCTTTAGTCCCAACATAAATAATCGCGATTTGCTTTTCTACTGGAAACGGATCGCCCTCACGTTGTTTTAGAATTTCAACGTTACGTGCACCCTTATCAAGAACGGATTTCGTAGCAGCATCCAAGTCGGAACCAAATTTGGAAAAGGCCTCCAATTCGCGGTACTGAGCTTGATCTAATTTAAGCGTACCTGCTACCTTTTTCATGGACTTGATCTGTGCTGAGCCACCAACACGAGAAACGGAAATACCCACGTTAATCGCAGGGCGGATACCGGAGTTAAACAAATCGGACTCCAAGAATATCTGACCATCTGTGATCGAAATAACATTCGTAGGAATATAGGCCGAAACGTCTCCTGCTTGTGTCTCAATGATTGGAAGAGCGGTTAATGACCCCCCTCCTTTTGCTTTTCCTTTGAGGGATTCTGGAAGATCGTTCATTTGGGCAGCAATGCTATCGTCTTTGATTACTTTCGCAGCACGCTCTAAAAGTCTTGAGTGTAAGTAGAATACATCTCCAGGATAAGCCTCACGGCCCGGAGGACGACGCAACAACAAAGAAACCTCGCGGTAGGCCACCGCTTGTTTAGATAAATCATCGTAAACAATCAACGCTGGTTTACCAAGATCGCGGAAGTACTCGCCGATGGCAGCACCTGTCATAGGAGCATAAAACTGCATTGGGGCAGGATCGGAAGCATTCGCAGCAACGATCACCGTGTAGGCCATGGCGCCAGCGTCTTCCAATTTTTTTACGATTCCTGCTACCGTTGATCCTTTTTGCCCAATGGCTACATAGATACAAAAAACCGGTTCTCCTCGATCGTAAAACTCTCGTTGGTTGATAATGGTATCAATCGCCACGGTTGTTTTACCCGTTTGACGGTCTCCGATGATTAACTCACGCTGTCCGCGTCCGATAGGAATCATGGCGTCTACCGCTTTAATTCCCGTTTGAAGCGGTTCGTTTACTGGTTGACGGAAAATTACCCCCGGTGCTTTTCGCTCAATGGGCATTTCAAAAAGCTCACCGGTAATAGGTCCTTTACCATCGATAGGATTTCCCAAGGTGTCTACAACACGACCAACCAATCCATCTCCTACATTTACCGAAGCAATCCTTCCAAGACGTTTAACGGTATCTCCTTCCTTAACATTGGATGAACGTCCAAGCAATACCGCTCCAACGTTGTCCTCCTCTAAGTTCAAGGCGATGCCTCGCATGCCACCATCGAATTCGATAAGTTCTCCGTATTGAACACTGTTCAACCCAAAAATACGTGCAATACCATCCCCCACTTGAAGAACGGTCCCTACCTCTTGCAATTCAGCTTCTGTTTTAACGCCCGACAATTGTTCACGAAGAATTGCCGAAATTTCTGCTGGTTTTAAATCTGCCATGGTTGTTATATTAAAAACTTTATTTTACTAATTCTTGTCTAAGTTGTTTCAGCTTACTTGCCACCGAAGCATCTATTTGTTTGTCATCAATTCGAATGATAAAACCGCCCAATAAAGAAGGATTAACCTCCTCTTTAAGCTTTAAATTCCCATGAAAGGTGGTGGATAATTTTTCGATAATGCTTTGTTTTGTTGCGACGTCCAAGGCACTTGACGAAGTGATAGTTCCAGCAACAATGTTGCGATGCTTATCCAAAAGTTTATTGAATTGTCGGGCAATTTCGGGCAACAATTGCTCCCTCCCGTTTTGGGTTACAAGCTTGAAAAAACTCATGGTTAATTCGTCAAACCCCTTTAGGACCTCTTGGTAAATTTGAATTTTTTTATCTCCTCTGATGACCGGTGAGTTGAGAAACACCCTGAAATCTTGAGAATCTTTCAGCATCGCTACAAAATAAGCTATATCCCTCTCTACCAGTTCAATTTTTTTCTGATCGAGGCTAAGCTCCATCAATGCCGTTGCATACCGAATGGCGGATTTCATAGAAGCCATATCAATTAAACCTAATCTCTTCTGCCAATTTACCGGCAAGTTCTTTTTGTTTCTGCTCGGAGGACAAGGATTCGCGCACAATGTGCTCCGCAATTTCCACGGATAGCATCGCCACTTGCGCTTTCATTTCGGCCATTGCCGCATTTTTTTCACTGGCGATAGCTGCTTTCGCTGCTTCCATCATCTTGTTCCCTTCTAACTTCGCTTTTTCACGAGCCTCCTCGGTCATTTTCAAGCCCGCTTCTTTTGCTTCCTTCAGAAGGGCGT
>JBJTXE010000180.1:0-4224 GCA_046082075.1 Bacteroidota bacterium | reverse complement strand
CTGCGTACAAACAAAAAATGCAAATTCAACAAGGGTAACCTTGTTCTCAAGTTATCGTTAAGGGGCTTAGACCCCTTTTTTTATGCTTGAACCTTTCCTAGAATACCTTCGTTACGAAAAACGCTTTTCCGAGCACACACTGACCGCCTATCAACACGATTTGCAACAGTTTCTTACGTTCGCATCCATAAGCTCGGTCAGCGAATTAAATGGGTTAAAACCCGTTTTCATTCGAGGGTGGATGGTGGCGCTCATTGAAGAGGGCTATAACAACAAAAGTGTAAATCGAAAATTAGCCGCTTTGAGAACCCTCTACAAGTGGCTCAAGAAAGAAGGTATTGCCACCCACAACCCCTTAAGCCGGCTCACCGGACCCAAAACAGAAAAACGCCTTCCGAGTTTTGCTCGGGAACAAGAACTTACTCCTCAACGCATTGAAACCTTGTTCACCGACGATTTCGAAGGCAAGCGAGATGAACTCATACTCGAAATTTTTTACCAAACGGGCATGCGTTTGAGCGAACTCATTGGTTTGAAAGTGGAAGATGTGCAGCAACAAAGCCTCAAAGTGCTTGGAAAAAGAAATAAGGAGCGCATCATCCCTATTGCCCCCGAATTATTCCAAAAAATTCAATCCTATTTATCGTTGAGAGCCCCTCTCGCAAAAACCCAGCATTTATTCATTCTTGCCAACGGTAAATGCCTGTATCCTGTATATGTATACCGAAAAATTCACGCGCTTTTGGGGACCCTAACGCATCTCGACAAACGAAGTCCGCACGTATTACGACACACTTTTGCCACGCACATGCTGAACAACGGTGCAGGATTGGAAACGCTAAAAGCACTGTTAGGGCATGCATCGTTGGCCGCCACCCAAGTGTACACGCACAACTCCTTTGCGCAGCTCAACCAAATTTATCAGCATGCGCATCCGCGCATGAAACGTGCTTAAGGATTGTTCCTCAATTTAGGATTATTGATGTGTCGGGTTGCGTCCCGTTGATTTTTTTTATCGAGATTAGATTGAAGTGCTTTTTCCATGTCAATGCCCGTTTGATTCGCAATGCAAAGGAGCACGAAAAGTACATCGGCCAGTTCATCACCGAGATTTTTGGATTTGTCTGAGTCTTTTTCACTTTGTTCTCCGTAGCGTCGTGCCATGATCCTGGCCACCTCCCCCACTTCTTCCGTTAGCATGGCCAAATTGGTTAATGGGTCAAAATACCGCACTCCTTTTTCGTGAATCCAACGATCAATAATGGCTTGTGCTTCTTTAATTTCCATGGTGTTTCATGTATTTTGCGACGTATTTACCGATAATGTCAAATTCCAAATTCACAGAATCTCCCGCTTGTAAGAACTTAAAATTGGTGTAAGCGTAGGTGTAAGGAATAATGCAAACGCTGAACAAGCCGGGTTGAGCATCAACCACGGTCAAGCTCACTCCATTCACGGCAATCGATCCTTTTTCCACGGTTAAATCGTTGCTTTCATAAGTAAAAGTAAATTTCCAACTTCCGCGCATGTCTTCCACGGAGAGGCAACGTCCTTGGGTGTCCACATGACCTTGAACCATGTGTCCGTCAAGGCGTCCGTTGGGTGTCATGCAACGCTCGATGTTAATCTTGTCGCCAATTTTCCAAGTGCCAATATTCGTTTTATCCAAGGTCTCCTTGATGGCTGTAACGGTATAATTCGAAGCCGAAGTGTCAACAGCAACGACCGTTAAGCAACATCCGTTGTGGCTGATGCTTTGGTCTATCTTGAATTCTGGCACGAGTGCAGAATAAAAAGTAAGATGGAGGTTTTCCTGGTCTTTCACAAGGCTGTTTACCACCACCATATCCTCCACGATTCCTGTGAACATGTTATTTGTTTTTATTGGTGAATTTATACCCAACTCCTCGTATTGAATGAAAGAACGCTGGTGCTTTCTGATCCGGCTCAAATATTCTACGAAAGGTGAGTACAAAATTATCGATAGTTCTCGAGGTAGGATAAGCATCTTCGCCCCAAACTTTGTCTAAAATTTCCTCTCTAGGTAAAACTTTGTTTTCATTCAGGGTAAAAAGTTTTAATAAGGCCACCTCTTTTTTCGAAAACTGGTGGAGACCATTATTTTGAACATTGACAGCCGTTAGGTTATCAAAATCGATCTCCCAGGGCCCGATAAAATATTGTTGCGAGGTCTTAGGTAAAAGCACCTGTACACGGAGCAAGAGTTCTTCTAGGTCAAAAGGCTTAGGTAAATAATCGTTGGCACCAGCCCTGAGCCCCTCAATCCGGTCTTGGGTGTTCGATTTAGCAGAAAGAAAAAGTATAGGGGTAGCATATTGCTTTCGAATTTCATGACAAATATCAATCCCAGACTTTCCAGGAAGCATATTATCAAGAATGATTAAATCGGACTGGCCTAAGACCGAAATTGATTCAAACGCCAACTTTCCATTGTCAAAAAAGAGCACTTCATGTCCCTCCAGTTCCAAGTTCAATTGAATAAACTCCTTTAATACTGCATCATCTTCTACCAGAATTATTTTTGCCATTTAAATCGAAGCTAAAAAACATTTATCGTATATTCGGAGTGAATTTATGTAAATCCCCCCTTATGAAAAAATCTACCTTCGTTTTTGTTTTGTCCATGTGCCTATCGCTGCCGTTTTTCGGACAAGTTTCGACTATCCAGCGAACCGTATACGGTAAAGAAATTCAAACCCTGAATGTTGCTCCTCCCAACGTTGAACAATTGCTTTTAGAAGACCAAACGAGGGATGAACTCGGCTTGTTATACCGAAACGGGGTTGCCCGAACGGTTAATGTTTCTCCACTGAACAGCGGCTCTTGGTCTACCTTGTCAAACGGAGATCGTCAATGGACTCTACGTGTTAAATCACCAGGAGCGGAGGCCTTGAGTTTCCTTTTTGAAACTTTTAAAATTTACGGAGGAACTACCATAGAAATTCGCAATAACGGAGGAATATTGTTACATCCAGTTATTACCTCTGCTGAAGTTCAAGATCATTTCATGTACAATGCTGCACTATGTTTTGGAGACGAGATGGTCCTGTTGTTAACCGAACCTAAAAACACCACGCCTTCGGAAATTTTCATCGACCGAATCATGTACGGATACCGATCCATTGCCAAACCTGAAACCAACAAAATCAACGAATCAGAAGCTTGCGAAGTGAACGTTAATTGTACCCCTGTTGGATCCAATTGGCAGGATGAAAAGCGAGGTGTCGCAAGAATTTTGGTAGTCGAAGGTGGTTCGCAAGGTTGGTGTACTGGAACCCTCATTAACAACCTTGCTAACGACTGTAAGCCCTTGTTTTTAACCGCTTTACATTGTGGTGTTTCTTCCACTGCTGCTAACTTTAACCAGTGGCGTTTTTACTTCCGTTACGAATCCCCGAATTGCTCTAATCCAGCAACGGTTGGGACCCTAGCTAATTATTTCGTAACTGGTTGTTTCAAATTATCCGATTCAGGAGATGGCGGGGGCGCCTCTGGGTCCGATTTTCTATTGGTTCAATTGGGTACAGCAGCCAACCAAGCATCGACCATTACCACGCTTAAATCGGCCAACTTTAATGCGTATTGGAATGGTTGGGACGCGAATAACACGGCAACTACAGGAGGGGTTGGCATTCACCACCCTGCTGGTGACATCAAAAAAATCTCCACGTTCAATGGAAATACGGTGTCCTCTGCTTGGAACGGAAACGGTCTGCAATCCCATTGGAGGCTCACTTGGTCCTCCAATGCTAACGGTTACGGAGTAACCGAAGGTGGATCCTCTGGTTCGCCTTTATTTAATAATTCCGCAGGACGCATTGTCGGTACACTAACCGGTGGGGGCTCCTTTTGCAATGCAACCAACCAACCCGATTATTATGGTAAAATATCCTACCACTGGACTTCGAATGGAGCGGCCAATAACCGCCGTCTAAAACCCTTTTTAGACCCTGCCAATACGGGAGCACTGACCCAGAACGGTTCTGCTGACCCATGCGCTAACCCAACCGTTCCTGTTGCAAACTTCGTGGGCAATCCTACCACGGTCAACGCAGGAAGTAACGTCTCGTTTACGGATATGACCACCGGTATACCAACTTCTTGGGCTTGGACCATCTCCGGTGCAGGATGGACTTACACAGGAGGAACCAGCGCAAGCTCACAGAATCCAGTAGTAACGTTTAATACCGTTGGTCAATATAC
>JBJTXE010000179.1:0-2534 GCA_046082075.1 Bacteroidota bacterium | reverse complement strand
AGCGCAAGAAGAGCGCATGAACTTCGTAAAGGTTGAGAGTTATACTCCCAATTATCTAAAGAATGACAGCGGTGTGTGTTTTCCTTGGAATGCCATGACGGAATTGGTTTATACCTACGAAGATGCTTTTGGATTTGAAATAGGAAAAGTCGTTCGTAGGGTTGTGGTGAATGCTCAAGGTTACGGGGTGGTCTACGAGCAAACCGTCAATGAATCGGGAGCTTCTAGCTTTACCATGAACGGCCAACCAATTACCGAAACCATGTGGTTGCACGATTCGAACGGTAGTCCTTTCCTTACGGATGGTGGGCCCATCAATCCCCCAGAATGTCGTTAGTTAAAAACACGTTGTCAGTAATTTTTCGTGCACTCAGGGTATCAGGTATTCCGCTTGATTATTTTTGAAGAAAAAAGGAATGAAGGTTCATTTTATTGCAGTCGGTGGAAGTGCCATGCACAATTTAGCAATTGCCTTAAGCCGCAAAGGAAATCAAGTGAGCGGTTCCGACGATGAAATTTTAGACCCCTCCAGATCGCGTCTTGAACGAGAAGGAATTTTACCGAATGAAATTGGTTGGTTTCCCGATAAAATAACCAACGATTTAGATGCCGTAATACTTGGAATGCACGCTCGGGAAGATAACCCTGAGTTATTACGTGCTAAGGAATTGAACATACCCGTATTTTCCTATCCAGAATACCTCTACGAAGCAAGTAAATCCAAAAAACGGGTGGTTATTGCAGGTAGCCATGGGAAAACAACCATAACGTCCATGATATTACATGTTGCGAAGAAAATGAACTTGAACGTGGATTATATGGTGGGCGCTCAATTGGAAGGCTACGATTGCATGGTAAAAATATCAGACGATGCCCCATTCATGATTTTAGAAGGGGATGAGTACCTCAGTTCGCCGATTGATCGCCGACCCAAATTTCATTTGTACCAGCCACACATCGCTTTAATAAGCGGCATTGCTTGGGACCATATCAATGTTTTTCCAACCTTTGATAATTATGTGGATCAATTCAAAATTTTCATTGAATCAATGGCAGTTCAAGGTTGTTTAATGTACAATTCCAATGATGCGGTATTGAAGAATCTGGTGCGTGAAGTGTCGATTGAAGCTTCTAAAGTACCCTATGCTATACCCAATTATCGGGTGGTTGCTGAAGGTGTTGAGCTATTGTGTAACGAACGTACCTATCCTTTAAAAATATTTGGAGACCACAACATGCAAAATGTCTGGGGTGCAAGCCTTGTGGCCTTGCAACTTGGCATCTCACAAAACGATTTTTTCGAAGCAATGCAAGATTTTAGAGGTGCTGGGAAGCGCCTTCAGGCCGTTGTTGATACCCCGAATTTTAAGATGTTCAAAGATTTTGCTCATTCACCCTCTAAGCTTCAAGCGACCACCGAGGCGGTAAAGAAACAGTTTACGCATTTAAAAGTAATTGCTTGCATGGAATTGCATACTTTTTCCTCCTTGAAAAAGGAGTTCTTGTCGCATTATTTGGGCACTATGAATGCAGCCGATGAAGCTTTGGTTTACTTCAATCCGCAAGTGGTGGCACACAAAAAATTGGCATTAATTAGCAAAGAAGATGTTGCTATGGGGTTCGGTGGAAAGATTTCCGTTGCCAATGAAACCATGGAAGTAAGGCAATTTATTGATCATCATGTAGCTGCGAACAGCGTATTGTTGATGATGTCCTCCGGTAATTTTGACGGGATAGATTTTGATGCATTGGGCGCGGCATTACAACAGCGTTTAACGCTCACGGAATAATAATTTCCGATAGATGAGGGCGATAAAAATACTGTTGAAAATGGAGTACATGGTCAGCCCTAATAACGAAATAACGAAGGTGAAATTTGCGCTGTATATCAGCTGATCTTGCTGCTGAAGCATACCGCGGATTTCTTTATCGGATTTACTATTGAGTTCTGGGTTTTTTGCTCTGATTTTCTCCATGCTCCCCGATTTGTCGAGCATTTCTACCGACTTTTGAAGTTGATAGTCATTATATCCTGGGTGAATTTTGGCGTAAAAGAGGAAAATAAAGGCACTGACGATAAGCGTGTAAATCATACCGCAAGAAACCCCTTTTTTGATGTCCATTAAAAAATTACCTGGATTAATTTCTTGACGTTTAAGAAGGAACAAGCCAACAGCAATCGTAACGGTTAATAGAAACATGTTGGCAAGCACATAAGGCCCTGTGCTTCCGAAGGTAAAAACACCTAAGGTCCAACTTAACAATTTAATGCCGCACCATAAAAGTGCACCAATTATCGCAACTAAATACGCTCTGTTCATGCGATTAACTATTCATAGAAACCAAAAACTCCTCGTTGGAAAGGGTGTTTTCCATATTGGATTTAAGGAATTCCATGGCCTCGACAGGAGTCATGTCAGCAATGAATTTTCGGATAAGCCAAACCCTTTGAAGTACATCTTTACCTACCAATAAATCTTCTCGTCGCGTTCCGGAGGCAGTAATATCGATGGCAGGATAAATTCTTCGATTGG
>JBJTXE010000178.1:0-2035 GCA_046082075.1 Bacteroidota bacterium | reverse complement strand
CCGTACATATGGTTCAAAAAGTTATCGATGGTCGCGCGTTCACAATTCCAAAATGAGCGTTTCAGTAGCACGGGTTCGTACATTCGATCTAAGCCGAAACACCTTGGACTGTTATGCTTCTCGCTGAATCCAAAGACATACCAGCGGTTGTCGAACTCGCGCACAAGGCAAGGGTGTAAAACGACCGCATTAAACGATTCTTTACTGTACGAATAATGGACGAATGATATTGGAATTCTTGCGCGGCAAGCCTGCAACAACAAATCCAAGAATTCATAGCCTCTTGAACGAGGTGGCTCCATGGTTTTTAATACAGGGAAACCCATTTTGTTCTCCGGTTCTTCAATGCTGGTGGACAGTACCTTTTCCATCGCATGGCGCAATTTGTCCCCAAGTTCCGTTTTAAGCAAGCATTGAATGAGCACCAAGGACTCTTGAAGCACGGAAGATTCTTCGCGGGAGAGACGAATTCCGCTGATGGAAAAGGAATCGTCTTTGTAGTAATATTCTTGCGAGACAAAATTAAAAACAATTGGAGCATCTAGACCTTCTGGACGTGGTTTCCTCATTTTCTCGAGGTCTTTCGAAATGGTGAATTTGGAAACTTTAAGGCCTTCCTGTTCGCACACCTCAAGCATTCGTTTAATGGTTGGTTTGTGCAGGTCTTTTTGCAAAATCACTTGGTCGATGATTTGGTACCTGCGCAAGGCATTTTTATTGATAGGCATCTGCTCTTTTTCGACAAATATACACTTTTTTTAATACTACGTATTTAGAATACTGAGTCTTATTTTTTTCTCTTTTTCATCCCTCTATATTTGTTGCCTAACTTAAAAAACACACTTATGGAAACGAACGTAAAAAAATCCTATGAGCAAAGCATCAAGGAAAAGCAAGAAGAGCCAATTGTTCTCTTCAATCCTGAAGGAACGGATTATTCCCAATTGCTCAAGGTAAAAAGCATTGAATTAAACGACGAATATACCAGGATCGACTTTTTGTATAAGGCCTCTAATGAGTACATCAACGGTGGATGGATTCAGATGCATGACGAAGCCTTCATTCGACCGGTAGGAAGTGAAACCAAATACCGGTTAATTCAAGCGATTAACATTCCTATCGCGCCCAACAAACTGCATTTTCAGCGACAAGGACAATTGCACCGCTATACCCTTCTTTTTCCAGCTTTGCCGAAGAACATTGATAAAATCGACATCATTGAAAAAGAAGCCCCAGGTACCTTTTTTAATTTCTATAACGTGGATTTCGCCAACTGGATGACGATACCTCATGCCGCGGATCAACGCATTTGCAATAACTAATCATGGTAACAGAACTTAAACATAGCAGCCTAAACCGTTTGCATCAGGCTCATTTAATGAGCCTTCGAGCAAGAATGCTGCTAAAGGAAAAAGAACTCCAAATACAACACTTCATTCACCGTGGAGATTACGTTGCTGCTGTCCAAGAAAAGGAAGCATATCGATATTCTGCCAAGTTATTACTCGAAGGCATCGATGTATTGAGGCGGGAATATACCTTAAGATCCGAACAAGAGCAGGAGGACGAAATTGGCAGTGCGCTGTTCCGGATCATCTTGGAATTTGAAAATTTAGAACAAACATTAATCTTTTAATTTTAGCACTATGTGGAATCAACAACAACTGGAATATCGAGCCGAAAAATACGACCGCTTCGTGGAGTATATTTTCGCTGAATATGGCTGTACTAATAAATTTGACAAATGGTCCTTAACCAAAGACCACTGCTTTGAAATTCAACGTTTGTCATTTATTTTAGGAAAAATGGAAGTCTACATGAACGACCGTCAAGACATGGGGCAGGCCAATTTAGCCTTAAAATGGTTCGAAAAAGCATTCAATGAAACCTATGATTTAAGCGACTTCAAGCAATGGATGGCTGACAATCCGGAGGAGTAAATAAAATTTTTAATTCATTGGTTATAATTTTTTTCTATTTTTGGGACGCTAACATCGGGGAAGTCGAAAACCGTCAAGAGTAGACAACTTTTAAA
>JBJTXE010000177.1:0-2736 GCA_046082075.1 Bacteroidota bacterium | reverse complement strand
ACATTAACCGCTCATCGGGAATCGGCGCTTTTTTATCCTCTTTCTCGATCGCCTCGAGTAAAATTTGCTTCACCTCTCGCGAAGATACTTCTTCGCCCGTATCGGTGGTCATTGCCTCTGAAAATAAGTTCTTCAAGAGGTAAACCCCGTGGTTGGTTTGAACATATTTGCTGTTTGCTACCCGCGAAATGGTGGAAATATCCATTTGAACCTTATCCGCAATATCCTTTAGAATCATCGGTTTTAGCTTGGTATTGTCTCCGGTGAGAAAAAACGCTTGTTGATGTTCTAAAATTGCACTCATGGTAAGGTACAGCGTTTCATGGCGCTGCTTAATTGCATCAATAAATCCTTTTGCTGAGTCCACCTTGTGTTTAACAAAGGTTAACGCTTGCTTATCGCTTTTAGAAGTTTTTGCACCCTCTGCGAAAGCCCGCATAAGAGTTTGATATTCCCGGCTAATTTTTAAATCCGGGGCATTGCGGGCATTAAGCGACAAGTCAAAAACACCGTCAACTTCGTTGAGAATAAAATCCGGAATAACTTGCTGTACGGCCTTGTCATTTCCTTTAACCGAGCCCCCTGGCTTGGGATTTAATTTCAGGATTTCATTCACCACCTCTTTTAACTCGTCTTCCTCGATTTTGAGCTTCAGCGCCATTTTATCGTAATGTTTTTTGGTAAACGCCTCAAAACAATCTTTCAAGGCCTTCAATACCAAGGATTTAAGCCTACTACCGTCGTTTCTTCGCCGAGCTTGAAGTATTAGGCACTCTTGCAAGGTTCGTGCGCCTACCCCGGCGGGATCCAATTCTTGAATTTGATACAAAACACCCAACACCTCTTGTTCGGTAACACTTATATTGTAGTGGAATGCCAAGTCGTCTACCAAGGCCTCCAATGAACGGTTCAGATAACCCGACTCGTCGAGGTTTCCAACGATGACTTCCGCAATGGTTAATTCTTCCTCGCTGAGTTCATTCCACTGCAATTGCTCCATCAATCGATCTTGAAAAGAGGTTTCCCCAGAAAGCGGGACACTTCGCTCTTCTTCGTCTTTTGAGTGATTGTTTACTTGAGTTTTATAATCCGCTGAATCATCATCGAAATATTCCGAAAAATCAAAAGCTTCCTCGTCTGCACCCGATTCTTCGCTCTCTAAGGATTCTTGGGTATCATCGTCCCCTTGCTCCAGGGCGGGATTTTCTTCGATTTCTTGCTGTATGCGCTGATCCAATTCCGCCGCAGGTATTTGCAGCAATTTCATCAATTGAATTTGCTGCGGCGATAAACGCAGTTCCTGACGTTGGGTAAATTGTTGCTTAAGTGCCATTAAAACGAAGCATTCAAGGGGGTTCTTGGGAAAGGAATCACGTCCCGGATATTAGTCATTCCTGTAACAAACATGATCATGCGTTCCAAGCCCAGTCCGAATCCAGCGTGAGGCACCGTTCCAATCCGTCGCGTATCCATGTACCACCACAATTCCTCTTCGGTAATTCCAAAAGCCGCGCATTTCTGTTGCAAGACCTCGAGCCGTTCTTCGCGCTGCGATCCCCCTACGATTTCACCAATTCCGGGAAACAGAACATCCATCGCCGCAACCGTTTTTCCGTCGTCATTGGAACGCATGTAAAACGCTTTAATCTCGGCGGGATAGTCGGTCAGAATTACAGGGCATTTAAATTCCTTTTCCACCAAATACCGTTCATGCTCGCTTTGCAGGTCAATGCCCCACTCCACGTCGTACTGAAATTTTTTCTTTTTGTAGTGGTTGGAATTCTTTAATACGTCGATCGCTTCGGTGTAGGTTAAACGCTTGAAAGGATTTTCAACCACAAATTGAATGCGTTCCATCAACGACAACTCGTTGCGCTCGTGCTGAGGCTTTTGAGCCTGTTCTTGCTGATCTCGGTCGTTCAAAAACTTCAAGTCTTCTTGGCAATTCTCCAACACAAATCGGCAAATAAACTTCAGGAAATCCTCAGTTAAATCCATATTTGCTCGGAGGTCGTTGAACGCAACTTCGGGCTCGATCATCCAAAACTCAGCGAGGTGCCGCGAAGTATTGGAGTTTTCGGCTCTAAAGGTGGGGCCAAAGGTGTAAACCTTACCAAGGGCTAGGGCTGCAAGTTCTGCCTCCAATTGCCCCGATACAGTTAAATTCACCGGTTTCCCAAAAAAGTCTTGGCTAAAATCAACCATGCCGTTTTCGGTAAGCGGTGGGTTTTGGGCGTCGAGGGTCGTTACACGAAACATTTCTCCCGCCCCTTCTGCATCGGATCCCGTAACAATAGGTGTGTTCAGGTAATAAAACCCGTGGGTATGAAAATAATGGTGGATTGCGTACGAAACCGAGTGGCGAATTCTAAAAACCGCTCCAAACGTATTCGTTCGAAATCGAAAATGTGCTTGTTCTCTCAAAAAGTCTAAACTGTGTCGCTTGGGCTGCATAACGGTTCTTTGAACATCATCCGTTGCCGCCAGACCTAATACCTCAAAATGTTTTACCAACAATTCAATCGACTGGCCGGAGCCAATAGACTCCACCACCTCGCCGCTTAGTTGAACGGCCGCTGCTGTCGTTAGTTTACACAATTCTTCTTCTGGAAAAGCATTGAAATCAATTACGGCTTGGAGTGTACCCAAGGTTGATCCATCATTGATTTGTAAAAAACGATTGCTTCGAAAGGCCCTAACCCAGCCTTGTACGGTAATGGTTGAACCCACGAGTTG
>JBJTXE010000176.1:0-4950 GCA_046082075.1 Bacteroidota bacterium | reverse complement strand
GCACAACCAGGCCGCATTGGGGTATTTTTCAAAAATATAACGAACGATTTCATCGCGGTCCTTCCACGAAAAATCAATGTCGAAGTCGGGTGGATTTTTTCGGTACAAGTTTATAAACCGTTCAAAATACAGATCCAATTCCAAGGGATCTACGTCGGTAATTCGCAGCAAATACGCCACAATGCTGTTAGCACCGCTTCCTCGGCCCACATAGAAAAATCCTCGGGAACGAGCATACGACGTAAAATCCCAAGCGATCAAAAAATACGAGAGGTAATCCTTTTGCGCAATCAGCTCCACTTCTTTCTCAATCCGTTCGACAATCTCATCGTTCAACTGCGGATAGCGGTAAGCAACCCCTTCAGCGCACAACTTGCGCAGCAGCTGTTCATCCATAGTTTTCGACCCGGTGTAAGAGGCCGGATTTTGCGGCACCGCCTCATCGCCAAAAGCAAAAGAAACTTCGCAATCTTCCATGCAATGTTTTGCGCGCTCCCAAAAATCCACGTATTCGCCACACGCTTGAATCAAGTCCTCTTGAGGCAACAACATCTCGGTTCCTTGAGCATGCCACTCAGCAGGCAGTTTCGACAAGAGCACATTGTGATGGATTGCGCGCAGCAGCCGATGGGAATTAAAATCGCGTTTTGTCTGAAACATCATGGGGCTCAGCAAGACCGTTTTTTCACGGGGACATTTCCTCGCGTAGCGCAGTTCCCATTGCCGCAAACACGCCAAGTCGAGTTGATAGAACTCGTGTTCGAACAAAGGGCGGGGCAAGACCGTATCGACGGGGTAAAAAACCCAACAATTGGAGAAATGCGGTAAGATCGAGGGAAAAGCTCGTTCTTCATGGAGAAAGGGCGTAAGAAAACGGTTCATTTCGTGAACACCTCGGTTGTTACGTGCCATCAAGGTCGCCACGGTTTGCATGCCGTTGCGCAACTCCACTCCTACCACAGCTCGAATGCCCAAGCGTTGTGCTTCTCGAACAAAAGCAAGTGCCGAACCGGTGTGGTTGATATCAGCTAAAAAAAGGAAGGAATATCCGGCATCTTTTCCCCATTGCACAAGGATTTCAGGCGCATAAACACCGTACTTCAAGCTGAAATATGAATGAATTTTCATGGAAAAAAGGACTTAAATTCTTCGGTTAGCGAGTAAGGGAGGTGCATCTCCGTCGAAAGGATTCCAACGCCCGATGGTCCGTGCTTCCATGCCCAAAGCGCGAATGACCGCTCGGTCGCCGTAACGGATTCGAATACGATCCATGGCTTGGTAAAGGCGGGCGTAATCCACCTGATCATCGAACAAACTCAACTGATGGCAGCCGGTTACCAGATCGCTGTAGCGCACCCCAATCAAGCGTACGAGCAAGCGGCGGTTGTAGATTCGATCGAACAGTTCAGCCACCAAGGGCATCAATTGATGATCTGCGGACGTGTAGGAAATTTTCCGTTGAAGGGTTTGCGTTTGAAAATCAGAAAAACGAATTTTCACGGTAACACAACCGGTAAGTTTACCACCCCTACGCAACTGAAAGGCCAGGTTTTCAGCCATTGCACTGATGATGGCCTTCAGTTTTCGCACATCGATGGTGTCGTGGTCAAAGGTGCGTTCGGTAGAAATGGATTTTCGTTCGGTATGCTGAACTACCGGAGAATGGTCGATTCCTTGGGCTTTATTCCAGATGCTCACCCCGTTTTCTCCGAGCGCATGCTCCATCATTTGTACGGGTAGTTCTTGAAGGGTTTGAATCTTGCGAATCCCGAGATTGCAAAGGGTTTGATAGGTTTTAGTGCCCACCATCGGGATTTTAGCTACGGACAAAGGCGCTAAAAAAGCCCGTTCTTCTCCGTGCGAAACCATTCGCTGGTTGTTGGGTTTTGCTTCGCCGGTAGCGACTTTGGAAACGGTTTTATTCTGCGAAAGACCAAAAGAAATGGGAAGACCGGTTTCGCGCATGATTTTTTGACGCAATTCGGTAGCGTATTTTAAGGTGCCAAAAAAACGGTCCATTCCGGTAAAATCAAGGTAAAATTCGTCCACTGACATCTTCTCATAGAGCGGAGAAGCTTCGCGAATAATCTCGGTTACTGCTCGGGAATAGCGGCTGTAGGTTGCTGAATTTCCTTTAATTACAATAGCTTCCGGACATCGTTCCTTTGCCATTTTCATCGGCATAGCGGAGTGAATCCCAAAACGCCTCGCTTCGTAACTGCAAGACGCCACGACCCCACGATCGCTCGTGCCACCAATCAAAATGGGCTTACCGTTGAGACGGCTGTCCAACAGGCGCTCGCAGGAGACAAAGAAGGTGTCAAGGTCCATGTGGACAATGTTGCGCATCATAGGGGGAACAAATGATAAAAAATTGTAGTTTTGGAATAGCACAAATATATTAAATTTTAATCAAAAAAATTTCTTAATTTTTAATCAAGATGAATTATTTTTTTTCAACACTCCTGATGATAGGCTTGTTTTGGCAATGTACTCCGTCCAAAACCCCTAGCAAACCGAAAAACAACGAAGAAAACAACGTTCAATCCGATGTCAAACCAATGCCGATCTACGACAGCATTGTGCTCAGCGATCACGGATTCAAAGGATATTACCAAGGTCCAGAATTCAACGAACAAGGCGATATAGCCCATCAGTTTTCCAATAAAGCCGCCAAACAAATCGGGAACTACCTCAAAGAGGCTTATCAAAATAAAACCTACTTAAAAATTGATTTTAAGCACACAAAGGTCATTACCAAGGGGCTCGACCAAGAGGACAGCGTTTACTACCTCCTAGAAATTCCATTTCAACCTGCTGGTCCATGTTCCGCTCATACGGGGATTGAACACTGCGGGAGTTGGGATTATGAAACCAAATTATTCTTGAACCAACGCTTAAAAAAGCAAAAGCAATCGCTCACCAACATCAGTGTCGGTAAAATGGAGTGTCGATTTTTCACAAGCAACGAAGGATTTCAGGAATATTGGATTGCCTTTCACCACAAAGACTATCAAAACGGATGCAAATAACTCATTCCATCAATGCGCCAATGAAAAACAATGTAACTTTGTAACAAAAATCGACTCATGAAAAAAGGACTTATTGCTTTAATCGCCATTGGAGGGATACTTCTCATCGGCTTTCTCGTGTACTACAACGCCTACAATAAAGCGGTAGCGCTTCAAGAAGGGGTGGACGAAAAATGGGGTAATGTACAATCGGCTTATCAACGCAGGTTGGATTTGATTCCCAACCTGATGAAAACCGTCAAGGCCGCTGCAAAAAACGAAAAAGACATTCTTACAGAGGTTACGCGGGCTCGTGCGGGAATTGTTGAAGCAAAAACACCCGAGGACATGGAGCTTATGGGTAAAAAAATCAACACGGCCATTAACCTAATGTACGAGGCGTATCCAAACATTCAATCCACCCAAAACTTTCGTGACTTCCAAGTACAGTTAGAGGGCACTGAAAACCGAATCAAACGCGAACGAGATGTCTACAATGAATCAGTCAAAAATTATAACACGCACATTCGAGGTTTCTTCGCGAGCATGATTTTAAACGGTGAAACTTTCCCAAAGAAAGACATGTTCAAGGCCATGAGCGGCGCAGAAAATGCCCCAGAAGTCAACTTCGACTAGCATGTTAACGAAGGAACAAAAGCGCATCATCGCTGAAACTATTCAACAAGCTGAATCGTTAACCAGCGGTGAAATCCGAGTACACTTGGATCGCTTTGGATCCAATAACCCGATGAAAAAGGCCACCAAGACCTTTGAGCGCTTGGGAATGACCCGCACCAAGGAACGAAACGGAGTACTCATTTACCTTTGCTTTTCCAAGCACCAGATTGCCATCCTTGGGGATCGAGGAATCGATGAAAAAGTCCCTGAAGGATATTGGAATGAAATTTACCATTTGCTAGCGGATCACTTCAAGAAGGCTGATTTTACCGAAGGCCTATGCAAAGCGGTTTTGAAAATCGGAGAAAAACTGAGCGTATTTTATCCGCACCGTTCGGATGACCAGAATGAACTGAGCAACGAAATATCCGAAGAATGAAACACCTTTTACTCCTCTGCGGCTTCGTTGTTGGAACCTCACTCGCTCAATTACCCCAAAAACCAAGCCCACCAAGGGCATACAACGATTATAGCACCGAACAGCTGTTATCGCCTGAAGCAGCAGAGGACATTGAAAAAACGCTCGTTGAATTTGAAAAGTCGACCTCCAATGCCATCGTTGTTATTGTTGTTGATGATTTACAAGGGATGGCCATCGAAGATTATGCGGACAACTTGGGGGATGAATGGGGTGTTGGAGACGAGAAAAAGGACAATGGCATTGTATTTTTAATCAAACCTTTCGGGGAAGGCAAGCGCGAAGCAACTCTGAGAATCGGAAGAGGTTTAGAAGCTGTAATCCCCGATGTCACTTGCCGCGACATCATTGATTATGAATTCATTCCCAAGATGAAAGAGAATAATCCAGAGGAAGCGATCCAAGCAAGCCTTAAAGTATTGAAAGCGCTTTCCATCAAAGAATACAACCATAAAGACTATGAGAAAGAGCACGAATTAGGCTGGATGGGCTTATTGATTATTGTTGGGGTTATCATGCTCATCATTTTCGTTGCCGTCCGATCCGGTAGGCGTGGTACCACCCTCGGAGGCAGAGGCGGATACTGGGGAGGAGGATACTGGGGAGGAGGCGGTTGGGGAGGCGGCAGTTCTGGAGGAGGTTCTTCCGGCGATTTTGGCGGGTTCGGCGGTGGAAGTTTTGGCGGTGGAGGCGCTAGCGGTAGCTGGTAATAAAAAAAGGCCGGCATAACCGACCTTTTGACTGCCTAATGATTTAGTTAGATATTTTCAACGAGTAAAGCTGATGCTCCTCCTCCTCCATTGCAAATGCCCGCACCACCTATTTTAGCTTGGTTTTGTTTTA
>JBJTXE010000175.1:0-4052 GCA_046082075.1 Bacteroidota bacterium | reverse complement strand
ACCAATTCGATCTTCTCTTCCGCATAGGGACTCACATCAAAAACAACATCGGGTTCAAGGTACATGTCTTGAATGTAGTGAAGGATTTGCGGGGCTCGATAGGCGATTTGCTGTTTGCCGTTGCGCTCGGTTTCAATTTTGGGAAGCCCCGATAAAAATGCGGCTTGCGCAACTAATTGTGCGGCACGTCCGTGGTCAGGGTGACGGTCGTTAACAGAATTAGCTAAAATTAAACGGGGCCTAAAATGCCTTATTTCTTGGATGATTAAGCGTAAATTGGTGTCGTTCTCTTCAAAAAAACTGTCAGGCATTTTGAGATTCACGCGATCAACCAATCGAAGTTTTTGTGAAGAGGCCTCGCATTCTTGCATGCGCAATGATGCACTTCCCCTTGTTCCGAGTTCGCCTTGGGTTAGATCCACCAAAGCAATCCGCTTACCTTCGTCTCGGTAGCGCAACAAGGTTCCCCCGCATGAAATTTCCACGTCGTCGGGGTGGGCACCAAAAGCTAAAATATCAACGTTCATTAAACTGTCATATACGATTCGATGCTCGGGCAAGCACACACTAAATTGCGGTCTCCATAGGCATTATCAACCCGTCGAACCGGAGCCCAATACTTGTTTTTAATCAAGTAGGGCAGGGGATAAGCCGCTTCCGCAGGGGTGTAGGGATATTCCCAAGCACGGTTGATTATGCAGTCTGCCGTGTGCGGAGCATTTTTTAGGAGGTTATTGTCTTTCGGGTATTTTCCAACTTCGATTTCAGCAATCTCGTGCCGTATTTTAATCATGGCGTGAATGAAACGGTCAAGTTCCGCTTTATCTTCCGATTCCGTTGGTTCAATCATGAGGGTCCCTGCTACGGGAAAAGAAACCGTCGGTGCATGAAATCCAAAATCAATCAAGCGCTTCGCGATATCAGCCACTTCGACTTCTGCATTTTTCTTGAATTCACGGCAATCGAGGATGAGTTCATGGGCTACATTTCCGTGGGTTCCAGTGTAGAGAATAGGGTAATGTTCTTTCAAGCATGACGCTATATAATTGGCATTGACAATCGCCATTTCGGTCGATTCTCGAAGCCCTTGGAATCCCAGCATTTTGATGTACCCGTAGGAAATCAATAAAATCAAAGCACTTCCATAAGGCGCAGAAGAAATCGCGTGGATGGCGTGTTGACCTCCCGTAGTATGCAAGGGATTTCCGGGTAAAAACGGTACCAAATGGGCCGCAACACCAATGGGCCCCATTCCTGGTCCACCCCCTCCGTGAGGAATGGCGAAAGTTTTGTGCAAGTTCAAGTGGCAAACGTCCGCCCCAATATTTCCTGGATTCGTAAGGCCAACTTGAGCGTTCATATTGGCACCGTCCATGTACACCTGACCTCCGTGCGCATGAATGATGGAAGTGATATCTCGAATGCCTTCTTCGTACACGCCGTGAGTAGAAGGATACGTGACCATGATTCCCGCCAATTCCTGTCCAATTTGATCCGCAACGCTGGTCAATTCGGAGAGGTCTATGTTCCCGTTTTCGTCACATCCCGTAACCACTACTTCGAAACCTGCCATCACCGCGGAAGCGGGATTGGTTCCGTGGGCGCTCGAAGGAATGATGATTTTTTTTCGTTGGAAATCACCGTTCGCTTCGTGAAATGCTTTGATGACCATTAATCCTGCGTATTCACCCTGCGCTCCTGAGTTCGGCTGCAAGGAAACCCCCGCAAATCCAGTGCATTCGCATAAATCTTTCGCGAGTTCTTCCATGAAGGTATGATAGCCCGCGGCTTGTTCTTTCGGAGCGAAGGGATGCATGTTCGCAAAATTCGGATTCGTAATGGGAATTAGCTCACTTGCTGCGTTCAGTTTCATGGTACAAGATCCTAGAGGAATCATGCTGTGGACCAAGGATAAGTCTTTATTCTCCAAGGATTTCAAGTAACGCATCATCTTCGATTCCGAATGATAAGTACTGAAAACAGTATGGGAGAGAATTTCACCGCTTCTTCGTAGATTGGCCGGTATTCCAACTTGATCTTTGGTTCCATTACCCAAATCTGTAAATAATGAAAGCAGCGTTTCAACATCCGCAGAACCATGCGGTTCGCCGAATGTAATTTGCACGCTGTTGGCATCTGGTGCGTACAGATTCATGCCTTTTTCATGGCCTGCCTTCACGATGGAAGCGCTGTCGATGTTGCTTACGTGCACTGTATCAAACAATTCATGGGTATGTAATCGGTAACCTTTATGAAGTAGACCCTTCGCCATGGAGCAAGCAAGACCGTGGATGTGGTTGGCGATTTTTTGAATCCCTTGAGGTCCATGAAACACGGCGTACATACCCGCCATGACCGCTAACAGGGCTTGGGCCGTGCAAATGTTGGAAGTTGCTTTATCGCGCTTGATGTGTTGCTCACGCGTTTGTAAAGCCATTCGCAAAGCGGTGTTGTCATCAGCGTCTTTCGATACCCCGATGATTCGTCCCGGAATAGTTCGTTTGTACGATTCCTTGCAAGCGAAAAATGCAGCGTGCGGACCTCCATAACCCATCGGAACTCCAAATCGTTGCGAATTGCCCAATACCACATCTGCTCCCATGGATCCGGGAGATTTTAGTAAAGCTAAAGCCATCAAATCGCTGCAAACCGCCGTTTGAATACCGAGTTGACTAAAGCTTGCCAGCATTGTTTCAAGGTTTGAAACGTGCCCTTTAGCATCAGGATACTGCACCAATACGCCGAAACAACCCTCCGTTGAAACCTCGTCAATCGTTGAGAATTTTCGGAGCTCTATTCCCAAATTAAGCGCTCTGCCTTTAACAACATCCAAGGTTTGTGGATAAATCGCTTCATGAACAAGGAAAACATTTTTTCCAAGTTTTACCTCCTCTCGAGACCGTGAATTGTAAAACATGATCATGGCCTCCGCAGCAGATGTTCCCTCATCGAGTAAGGATGCGTTCGCAATTTCCATTCCCGTGAGGTCAATAACCATGGTTTGGAAATTTAACAGCGCCTCCAATCGACCTTGCGCAATTTCCGCTTGATATGGGGTGTAAGCGGTATACCATCCTGGATTTTCGAGTACATTTCTTAAAATCACCGAAGGAACTAAGGTTTCATGATACCCAAGGCCAATAAATGACTTATTTACTTGATTTAAAGCGCCTATGGCTTGGATTTTTTGCAAATATTCAGCTTCACTAATGCCAGCATCTACCTTCAATTCTCTTCCCAGCCGAATGGCCGAAGGAATCGTTTTATCGATGAGTTCAGCAACGGAAGAAACCCCGATTTTACGGAGCATTTCAGCAGTTTCGGCACTTTCAGGACCGATGTGACGAGCTATGAAATCAGACATACTAGAATTTTATGGTGCAAATATACAACGTAATGCAACAATGAATTCTAAAAAATGTTAGTCCACGTAGCTAAGTTTTATCATATTAGATCCGCCTCGGTCTTCAATGGGCATGGAGGCAATGTTAATGACCAAATCACCCTCTTTGAGGTAGTCTTGTGACTTCAATAGGTATTTAATGTCGGCTATGGTGTGATCGGTACTAATGTGTTGGTCATAATAGAAAGCTTTTACCCCCCACAACAGGTTTAATTGTGCCAGTATGGAGCGATTGCTCGTAAAAATATAAATGGCATTATTGGGTCGTTGTGAGGAAACTTTAAAGGCCGTGTAGCCGGAAAAAGACATCGTAATAATGGCCTTGGCCTGAACACGCTGCGCTAAACGGCAGGCATTGAAGCAAATGGAGTCCGTGATAAATCGGTCGTTCGTTGGGTCGGGCATTACCTCTCGATGGAAAACTTCCGGGGATTTTTCCATTTCCTCAATAATACTCGACATGGTTTTTATTACCTCAATAGGATATTTACCCACCGACGTTTCCCCGGAAAGCATCACTGCATCGGCGCCGTCCAACACTGCGTTGGCTACATCGTTTACCTCGGCCCTAGAAGGGGTCATGCTGTTGATCATGGATTCCATCATTTGCGTTGCAACAATGACTGGTTTCGCGTTGGCAACGCATTGA
>JBJTXE010000174.1:0-2023 GCA_046082075.1 Bacteroidota bacterium | reverse complement strand
ATACGTTGGGATTGGTCGCTAAAAACTGGGTCCTGTCAAATGCGTCACCAAAGCGCTTCTCGCCCTTTTCGACTTCTTTTTGAATTTTTTGCTGTTGTTTTTCCAGGTATTCCTCCAACAATACATCAGCACGATACCTTTTCTTCGAGTCTTTATTATCGATAAGGGGGTCATTGAAGGCGTCCACGTGACCCGAGGCTTTCCAAGTGGTCGGGTGCATAAAAATAGCCGAATCAATGCCCACAATGTTGCTGTTCAGTTGGGTCATGGATTTCCACCAGTAGGTTTTAATGTTATTCTTTAATTCAACCCCCAGTTGGCCGTAGTCGTAGGTGGCGGCTAAACCGTCGTAAATTTCGGAGGAGGGAAAAATAAATCCGTATTCTTTGCAATGCGATATGAGGTCCTTTAGTAAATCTTTTTGTTCCATGCCTCAAAGATAAAGTCAATTCTTACAAGGGAATTCTTTACCCGTGACATTTATTTACAACCAATTGTCAAGTAACGCGAATTGTTTAGTTTTGGGTATGAAATTGTATTTAGATGCTACTTCCTATATTGAAACTAACGATTTTACCGACCTTTCCATTGGAGTTGCTTCCGATGCGTAAAAGCCTGGTACTTGGATTCACCGAAGTTCAATCCGGTAATGGAAAACGGTTTTATCGGAAGCATTGCCTTGGGGGGTGGGGTCAATTTTCGTAACATTCAGTTTAATCCGCACGGACATGGCACACACACCGAATCGTTCGGGCACATTACTCGTGATATTTTGCCCGTGTCTACCTGTTTTAATGAATACCTTTTTCGTGCAAAACTTGTTACCATTGCTCCAGAAGTTTGTGGGGATGATCGAGTGATTACCGCAGCACAATTGATGAACGCAACTTCAAGCGGACCGGTTGAAGCATTGGTCATCCGAACCCTTCCCAACGCAATGGATAAATTGAACATGGAATATTCCAACACCAATCCCCCGTTCATGGATCATTCCTGTGTTGAGGTGTTGAATGGCCTTGGGGTTAAACATTTGTTGGTCGATATTCCTTCAGTCGACAAGGAAGTTGACGGAGGGGTTCTGGCTTTTCACCATGCTTTCTGGCAAGTCCCAGAAAATCCATTGGCGCATAAAACCATTACAGAATTAATTTACGTCCCGAATCATTTGACGGACGGGGACTACCTGCTTGAATTACAGGTGGCTAATTTTGAAAACGATGCCGCACCAAGTCGACCGCTCTTATATCCAATAAAAAAGGAAGCCTAAGCTTCCTTCTATTGTAGTAGGCATTATGCCCTGGGAACTCAAAAAAAACAGGGGCTTCTATAACTAAATTGAGTGCGAAAACTTTTGACTAGAAAATTTCTGCCTCTCCAAGCAGTAACCCAATTTAAGAAGCCACCTGTATCTCTCCTTATTTCTATTACCGAAGATAGTATTTGATAGGAGTTTCCATGGATGAAATGAATATTCTTGGCATTTCAATGAAAGAAAGTGCCTTTTTTATGATAATCACCCATGAACTAAGTAGTTCTACGTATACTCACTTGTGTAACTCTTTGTAATTTGTTTCGTAAACGGCTCGCGAACAAGCTGCTTTATTAATCAATGAAGCATCTTTGTTTCAGAAAACAACGACAACCAATTAAAACAAATACTATGAAAACAGCTTTTTTAACCTTCGCTTTCTTCCTTGGACTCACTGTTAACACGTTTGCTGGCAATGAAGTACCTTACCGTTTGGATGACGACAAAATTCAAATCAGTTGTAATGCCTCCAAAGGTGACGCCTCGATTGTTTGGTCGGACACCCGTATCGAGTTCATTGAGATTATTGCATCCAACGGTCAGTTCATGCCAACCATCCCTGTTTCGGATGCTAAGTCTTTGCACATGAATGATTTGATGAATGGAACCTACACCTTGATTTTTAAAACGTCTACGGAAGAGCTTTACACGCGAACGCTCGAAGTAAATCGATAAATTCTCCGGAAAGCACCCTGTACTTTCCTTATTTCAGAA
>JBJTXE010000173.1:0-3342 GCA_046082075.1 Bacteroidota bacterium | reverse complement strand
TTTCACGGGTGCATGGAAGAAGAGGCGCGTATCGGCGGTAACTATCGCGTAGATGTGGCCATTGACACGGACTTTTCGAAGGCTGCCGCAAGCGACGAATTAATCGATACGGTCGATTATTGCGCGGTACAAAGAATTGTGGAAGAAGAAATGGCGATTCGATCTAAGTTAATTGAGCATGTAGGCCAACGTATATTCTCACGAATTTACCAGGAACTTCAAGGTATTCAACAACTTCGGGTAGAAATCCACAAACTTTCTCCACCAATAGACGGCGATACCCAAGAGGTTTCGATTGTCATTGAGGGGTAGTTCCGTTAACTTACTTTTTCTTTTGAAAAACCATAATCTTGATGGGGTCTTCGGGTTTTCCCGGCCAACTGTAATCCCTATGGTTTGCGACGAATGGATTTGCAAGACTTTCAAACCGATTATTCCCTTTGAAAAATCGACTTAACAGATTCCAAAAGCGGACATGCAGGTTGGTTTTATACTTGGAAAAACTTGGACAAGGCGCCAGTGTAGGGTGATAAAAACCGTAGTATTGCGATAATTCAAACCCTTGTTCTTCAAACCTGTTTTTCCAATCATCGAAGCAACGAAACTTCTGGTAAGCACTGGAGGAACTTGGCGTATTTTGGGGAGCAAATTCCATAGCAATCACGCATCCACTGGGCATTAACGCCTTATGAAACTTGGATAACAAAGCCTCAAGTTCTTGTTCCTTCATGAGGTGTCCAAGAACCGTTACGGACAAGACCAATCCCATGGATTCTTCTTGGTAGGAAATTGCATCCGGGTGCACCCATTGAAGCTTGTCTTCACTGTTTTTTCGTTTTGCTTGTTCAAGGGCCTGTTCTGAAATATCACAGGCTATCACGTTATCAAAATATTTCGTCAGAACCTTGGAAAAATCTCCAACTCCACAACCGTAATCAAGTGCTAAATTTTTGGGGAGGGATAAATCGCTCAGGAGTCGCTCAATGGTAGCAATGCGCGCTGCCTGGTCGAAGGCATAAACCATGGGGTTAGACCAACCCGTATGACCAAAATCCTTGACACGCTGATCCCAAAAGGTATCGCTTTCCATCCTGGCTTAAGACTATTCCTTGATAATCTTGCTAATCTTTCCTTGACATTGCAGCACATAAAATCCAGCAGGCAAGGCTGACAAATCCAAGGAATTATTGGAGGTTAACAACCTTGTTTTTCCCTGAGCATCCATCAATCGTTTTTCGCCGTTAAGATTTACGGTCAGATACTCTTGGCAAGGATTAGGGAATACTTCCAATTCCTCAGAAAGCTCATTTAGATTTGCAGAAGAACGAACATCGAATACGACCGTTCCTGGCGCAACACCCGCATTAAACTCGTTAATTTCTTGATTGTTTGCATCGAATACATTCACCTTTCCATAGGTTAAGTAATCGGTTTCAGTACAGTAAAAATTCCCAGAAACCGGCTCTTGTGCCAATTCGTAATAATTGGTTTGATGTCCGACCACGGGACCTAGGTTATTCATGATATTAATATCAAACGCATTGAGATCGGATTGCATTGAAATTTGATAAACGATTTGATTATCGCGCAAGGAGGAAGTACCGCAACCCGTCGCCGCAGCTAGGTTAGTTGTGGTATTCACTGACCCATCCAAGGCGACCTTGGAAATCGAAGATCCTGACCAATCTTTGTTGTTGACCGTGTAGAGGAAATTTCCATATTTGACAAGATTATCAGGATTCTTTCCATCGGGACCAAGATCGACTTCATTGCCATACGTTAAGGTATTCAAATCCAAAACTCCGATAATGCCTTTTTCATTGCCCCATTCGTAGCCGTTGTTCACCGCAATGTAGGCTTTAGCACCGTCAATCATCACGTTTTGAGCGGCCCATTTCGGCCCCGTAACGGTATCAACTGCTGCAATAAGGGACAAGGTGTTCGCATCGTACACGTGCAAATAAGAATCATAGGTCGTGAGGTATTCGCCTCTAGTTGCCACCAGTTTACCCTGATAAACGCCCAAATTTCTTACCCCCGGACAGTTTACTTCCGCCAGTTGGGCGTGAGTATTCAGGTCATATTTTAGAATTTTGCTGTCCGCGGCGACATAATAAACCGAACCGTCAATGAGCAAATCCGAGGAAAAACGCATTCCGTTGATGGTGGTTACTTCTTGATACGTTTGGGTGGAAGGATTAAAGCTTCCAACGGTAACAGGTACTCCTTGAATTCCGGTTTGATAATCGTAATAACCTTCATTTAGCACCAGTACTTGATGCAGGTAGTTTTGTCCAAGGGATACGAGCGAAAGGCTAAGTGCAATGACGAGTAGAACTTTTTTCATGGTACTATATTTAAACGGTTAATAAACTACTGCAGGAAGAACATCAGCAAGAACGCGACAATGGGGTATAATTTACCCAGGGTCGAGTCCAACTTTAATCTGAAGTCTTCTCTCTGTTCAAGGGCAAGTCTTCTGGCTCAGGGTAAGTTTGCTATACCTTCCCGCGTTAGCAGTGGTAATGATAAGCACTTTTAAACCCTTTACAGCTGCAGACACAGCTCCGGAGTTTCACCGGATTCCTTTTTAATTCCGAATCAACGGAAACCAAAGAACGGTGTAAAGTTAGGTATAAAAATGATTAGTTGGGCTGAATGGGTAACTTAATTTCGTCCCATCGGTGTTGCAACACGTGAAATACTCCAAACAAGGCGCCGCAGTAAAATAAATTCCCCAGCAAGGTGCCTCCAAAAAATGGAATACCTGCGGTATAACATGTCATCAGTCCTGTTATGTTGTGAGGGTAAGTAGTCGATCCAGCCCAAACACCAAAATTTGAAACGGCAAAAAACAATAAGGCTGCGATTAAACTGCCACCAAGGACCCTTGATACGTTGATTTTTTTGAGCAGGAATAACCCCAAAACGGTGGTCAAAAAGTAGGTGCTGTATTGCCAATAAAACCCTTCATAAACCCAAACAAATTCTGAGGATTGATAAAGCACATTGTTAATGAAAAGATCGCTCAACCATGTCGCCAATAATGGAATCATTAACGCTTGCCACTTATTCGAGAAGTGGGCTGCACCGAACAATGAAATAGCCATCAAGGGGGTAAAATTGTACGGATGGGGGATCATTCTACTGAGGGCAGCAATGAAAATCAGCGCTGCGATAACACCAAATCGTAACGTAAAGGTTTGTTTCATGCATTTATCTATTATTGGGTTAATTCCACCAAATGCACCATTCATTGGTTCAAACGACAGAATTGCTGTAAAATTAAGAAAAAACACGTAGAAGTTTGAATTGACGCTGTAAGTTTCAGTTAAAATTTCA
>JBJTXE010000172.1:0-2452 GCA_046082075.1 Bacteroidota bacterium | reverse complement strand
CCAAGATCTTGCGTACGGTAGGACAACCGCTATAGCGAAATTCCACTTCATGGATACCTGCAGGCAGCGTTAAAGAATAGAAACCGTAGGAATTTGACAGGGCTCCCTTATTGAGTGTGGGAACATAAACCTTGGCGCTGGAAAGTGCCTCGCCTGAGGAGAGCGTGGTGATATAACCACTAACGGTATGCTTTGTTTGCGCAAAAATCAGCGATGTTCCAAACCATGTAAAAACAGCAAAAAGCAAATAAAAACGAAGAAATAATGGAAATTGTTGTTTCATTTAGGGATGCATAACCGAGCGTAAAGGTACTAACATTGAAGGAATGAAAAGGTTCAACGATGTTAAATTATCCCTAACAAATCAAAGTGCTTTAATCGCAATTTATGTATCTTCGCGTCGATTGCATACCTATGAAAGTTTCCTACCATTGGCTTAAAGACTACCTGAATTTTGACAAATCTCCGGAAGAAGTAGCAGACATACTAACCAAGACGGGACTCGAAGTTGAAAACATTGAACCCGTTGGTTCAGTCAAAGGAGGATTAAAGGGAGTTGTGACGGGAAAAATACAAAGTTGCGAGAAGCATCCTGATGCCGACAAACTCAAATTAACACGTGTAGATATTGGGAATGAAACCCTTCAAATCGTTTGCGGAGCCTCCAATGTAGCGGAAGGTCAAATCGTACTCATTGCACTCGTTGGAACCACCCTTTTCCCTATTACCGGAGAACCCATAACGCTGAAAAAAGCAAAAATACGCGGCGTTGAATCCCACGGAATGATCTGCGCTGAAGACGAACTTGGCTTAGGTACCTCCCATGCAGGAATTATGGTTTTACCGTCGGATACTCCCATTGGAATTCCCGCTGCTGAAGCACTAAAGCTCGACAACGACTTTATCCTAGAAATCGGATTAACGCCCAACCGATGCGATGCGATGGGGCACTACGGCGTGGCACGTGACCTAAGGGCATACTTGAAACACCATGAAGCTTTTAACCAAGCAATGACTTCTTTCAATAACCCAGAGTTTGCGCATGAGCCTTTTAACGAAGTTCAATTTGAGGTTTCGAACGATACCGGTTGTACTGCTTACTACGCAGCGGTGATAAAAGGTGTTAAAATTTCCACCGAATCCACCCGAATAGGTCAACGCCTTGAAAAAATTGGTGTTTCGAGCATTAACAATGTTGTTGACTGCGCCAATTATGTCATGCACGAATTCGGAACCCCGCTGCACGCGTTTGATGCAAGGTTTTTCCAACATAAGCTGGACGTTCGGTTTGCTGAAAAGGGAGAGGAACTGGTTACTTTGGATGGAGCAACACGAAAACTCACCTCGAACGATGTTGTCATTGCAGGGGATGGAAAAGCTCATTGCCTCGCAGGTGTTATGGGAGGCAAAGAATCGGGAGTTGGAATGGAGACGGTTGATATTATCGTAGAATCTGCCATTTTTGATCCATCGAAAATCCGTAAGACCGCCAAACTCCATGGCATTCACAGCGACGCTAGTTTTAGGTTTGAACGAGGCGTTGACCCAGAGTTCACATGGATTGCCTTGCAACGAGCGGTATCCTTAATCCTTGAAAATGCAGGAGGCACCTTGGCTGGAATCCAACAAGTTATTCAACATCCCGCCGATCCTAATAATGTTACCCTTGACTTTGCTTACATCAATAATTTTCTGGGAAGCCATTTAACCGACGATCAAATAGAAGGAATTCTTTATTCCTTGGACTTTAAAAAACTAGAAGGCGATTTATGGGAAATCCCCAGATATCGATGCGACGTCCAACGTTCGATTGATGTGATCGAAGAAATTATTCGAATTGCAGGTTTCGAATCGGTTCCGCTCCCCGAGAAATGGTCCTTTTCAATGCCTGTAGAATCCAAGCTGACGCCTTTTCGATTTAAAAGAGATCTTTCCTTATTGCTATCCTCCCAAGGGTTCCGGGAAATCATGAATAACTCGCTCACAAAAGCAAGTTACAGCAACCTATACCCTTCCGAACTTGCGCTCCACGACATCAAGCTATTGAATCCGTTAAGCGGTGATTTATCCGTTCTTCGAAGCTCGCTTGTCTTTGGTGTTTTAGAAAGTATAGCATATAACCAAAATCGTCAGTCGCCCAACCTTAAGCTGTTTGAATTCGGCAAAACCTATCGGCAAGCAGACAGCAAGGCAATTGAGGAGAACCAACTGCTGATGGCAATAACTGGAGTATTCAATGCTGAATCCTGGTTAAGCAGCAACAATGCTTCCTTCTTCCAATTAAAGGACGCAGTTATAAATGTGATTTCCTCTTATTTAAAAGACAATGTAGTGGAAATTTCCTTTACCGATGAGGATGCATTTGATGCAGGAATCCACCTTGAAATCCGAAAACAGCGCATTGCAACCGTCGGAATCATTTCTAAAAAATGGCAATCCCATTTCAACATTA
>JBJTXE010000171.1:0-3933 GCA_046082075.1 Bacteroidota bacterium | reverse complement strand
GGGAAAATCTTTCGGTAGTTATGAAGAAGTATTTCCCATCGATTATTGATTGCTTCGTTTGGGATAAACACGGAAGCACTTAGACCTTTTTTCAGAACAAGTGCAGGTATTTTACCATGCAGGATATACAGGTGGTGCTCCTCCTGACGTTGGTATCGTCTCAAGGTAATGAAAATCACGAAAAATGAGGCGGGTAATATCCTTAAAAGAAGTGGAATTCTCTGGTTGAAAAGCCAAATAATTGCCAATAGGAATAAGCAACAAAGTGGAAAAGAAATCAAATAACCTTCGGCAATTGCTCCGGGTAAGGAAGCAACCTTCTCGAGAAATATACGCAGTGCTTGAAGCGACCATTGAAAGGGAATAGCGCAAATTTCGCCAAGATAGGGTATTGAACACATAAATAGGTAGAGAAACCCTGAGTACATGGCAGCAACAGAAAGCAAAGCAACCCCAATGTTGGCGAGTAAAAAATAATTGGGGAACGTATGGAAATAGTAGAGTGTTAAAGGAAGCGTCAACGCCTGAGCAGCCAGGGCAATGCAGGTGTTTGACCAGATAAAACGAAATATTTTACGTTTGGGCTTGAAAATTTTCTCCAGTGGTTGCTGAAAATTGAAAATTCCAACAACCGCAAGAAAGGACAATTGAAATCCAATATCAAATAGGCAATCGGGGTCATATACTACCATGATAAAAGCACACATGAGCAATGAATGATTTTTAGGACATTCTTTGCCAAGAATTTGCCCAATTTGAATAAGGGTGAACATGATTACTGACCTTACCACACTCGGGGATAGTCCTGTTAAGATGGCATAACACCAAACCACTAGGATGCACAGAAGTTGAATAGGTTGTTTCCTGAAAAAGCGATGAAATAACCCAAAATAAATCAATAAAAGCTGTGAGAACAATGCGATGTGCATTCCGGATACTGCCAAGACATGAATTGCACCTGTAGCGGAAAAAGCTGCTTTACTGGAAGGATCGACGTCGGAAGACTCTCCGAGTAGTAAGGCTTTGGCAATACCTGCCTCACGTTTCGAAAGTTGCTGATCAAAAATCTTGCACAAGCGTCCCCGAAAGAGTTCTATCTTATCCCTCCAGGTGGGATAATGACCGAGGTACTGAATTCTGTCCGTCAAGAAACATTGGTAGCTTATTCCTTTGGAACGGTAATATGCATCAACATCGAAACTTCCTGGGTTGTCATCGCCGCTCACCGGTTTAATTTCGGTATATGTTGCTATTAAATCTCCGGCTTTCAAGCGATGTGTAGGTCGTAAAATGGTACAGGAAACCTTGCTATCCGTGGGTATTAACCGTTGGTTTTCTCTTCGAAATTCTTGACCATAGGCTTGAGCTACTTTATTGGAGTTTTTAACATTGGAAAGTCGGAAATAAAAAAGCCCTTCGGCCGGGTGTGCCTCTTTTTTCCAACATGATATTTTTCCCAAGGTAAAAAACGTCAACGCAACTATTGGAAGATAAAAGTAGGTTTTGGGCTTAAAGTACTGAACAAGAATAGCTGAAACAATGAGGCAAACACCAAGGTTGAAATCCACCATGGGAAAAACTGTCAGATATCCAAGTAGGTAAAAAAATAAGGCGGCTACCATAAGGGCTTCGGGCCCAAAGGTCAAGGGTAAATTAAAGGATTTCAAATACGAAGTTAAACGTAAAATTTACCGTCGATAAGTTGTATTTTCTGGGTTAATTGTAAATCGCGTAATGTGCGAATTAATTGCGCTTTAGGAATCGGAATTCTTTCAATAAGTTCGAGATAAGTAAGGGGCATTTGAAGGGCATTCATAATGAATGCCTCGATTTCGTTTAATTTGATGGATTGATAAATGCATCGGTCACAGGACCCGCATGCCTCACCGATTTGACCGAAATAGTGTAAAATATCCAATACCCTGCAATTTTCGGAACTGAGATATGAGAGTACAGCTTTGCGTTTTTTTTCAGCCACTTCTTTCCTCATCTGAAGTGATTCATAGCGCAGTTGCAAATGCTCGTCCGGACGGCGTTCTTTCAAAAGTTGAATTTTTGGAAAGGGACTGAAGGGAGTATAAACAAGAATTTCGTGGCTTTGCAGAAAATGTAAAAGCTCTTCTATCCTTGCAACAGGTTGTTTAAGTATTTCTGCGATTTGTGATAAATTCACGGCTATAGGCCGCTCGTCCTCTAAATTGATGCTACGTTCAATCACTTGAATCAAGGGATACGTTTCAGGATACTTAATTTGATACGAATATAAATCAACACCATGGACTAAAAATTTTACGGTAGCTGGGTGGCTTGTTCGTTCATCAAAAACGATTTCCTCACTTAATTCAAGAATTTTAAAAGTTTGGTGAATTTCCAAGTAGGATTGTCCTAATTTTTGAGCGATCTCATGCAGGTTTACTGAATACGTTTCATTTTTTCCTGACCCAAGTGCAATATTCAAATCTGAAAGCACCCACAAAAATGTTTTTTTAACAAGGTCAATTTCCGGAAATTGGAGTTTAAATTGCTGCTCAAACACTGCCTTTTCACTGCCGTCAACAAAAGCAATGGCTCTAGCCAAATAACCATCTCTACCTCCTCGCCCTGCTTCTTGGACATAGGCTTCAAGATTGTCGGGAAAATCATAATGCAAAACATACCGTACATTCGGTTTGTCGATTCCCATACCAAAGGCATTGGTGGCAATCATTACGCCTACAGTTCCTTGCATCCAGAGGGAAAGAGAATGGCTTCTTTCTTCAGGGGACATGCCTCCGTGGTATATGGCAGCAGGAATTTTATTAGCATAAAAGACTTTGGCTAATTCTTTAACTGCCTTACGAGTCGAGCAGTAAACTATGCCACATAAGTCAGATTTCCCATTACAATACGCCAAAATACTGGCCAACTTATTGGGGGTGTTAATCACCTCGTATGTCAAGTTGTTTCGGTAAAAAGAACTGGAGTGAACCGAAGGATTTTTTAACGATAATTGTTCTGAAATATCTTTTACAACTTCTAAGGTAGCTGTGGCTGTAAGTGCAATAATAGGAATCTCTGGTCGAAGGTCTCTTAACCGTTGTATATTGCGGTACGCAGGTCGAAAATCATGACCCCACTCCGAAATACAATGCGCCTCGTCCACGACTAATAATCCTACTGGCATTTGGTTGAATCGTTCAAGGAAAAGGGGCGTTTGAAGCCTTTCCGGCGAAACATAGAGAAAATCGTAGGCGCCAACTGCCGCGTTATTAATGAATCGCTCCATATCCCTTGCACTCACTGCACTGCTCAGCGCAATTGCTCTTACATTCCTAGATTTAAGGTTGCGTACTTGGTCTTCCATTAAAGCGATCAAAGGCGAAACAACTACCGTTAATTTGCCTTTGGACAAACCTGGAACTTGAAAACAAATCGATTTACCCCCTCCTGTTGGTAACAGAGCAATCACATCCTTACCTGCAACCGCATCCTCAATAATCGGTATTTGCGATGGTCGAAAGTCTTCGAAGCCCCAATATTCTTTTAATATGTCTTTCGGAGTTTTTACCATTTCAGAAATGACCGATAAATGTACTATTTAATCGAGCTTAACGATAATTTATTGCCAACATTGTTTATTCGGCGTATATTCGCTGTAAATATTCTAGGAATGTCTTTAACGGAACTAAAATTAAGCGTTGATAAAGTTGGAGAATCTGCTGTTTCCAAAGTTGATTGGGAAAATTTAGCTTTTGGTAAAGTCTTTACGGACCACATGTTGGTAATGGATTATTCCGATGGTACTTGGCAAGATCCACAGATACTCCCTTTTCAAAACATTCCAATGCATCCTGCCATGTCTTCGATTCATTATGGTCAAGCAATTTTTGAAGGATTGAAAGCATATCGTCATGCCAACGGTAGGGTTTCTGTATTTCGTCCGGATATGAACGC
>JBJTXE010000170.1:0-2057 GCA_046082075.1 Bacteroidota bacterium | reverse complement strand
GTTCGATTTAGGAGTGATTACATTGGCTTTTCCAGGTTGAGCTTGATGTGCCTGTTGAATCACGTTAAACGGAACATCCTCCAGCTGAAATTCTTTTTTTACGCGGTTCAACGCTTCCGTTGGGCAATAAAAAACAAGCGTTGACTCTTGAAGCATACGAGAATCCATGCAAACCTTATAAATAGTTTCAGGGCCAATTCCCGCCGTGTCGCCACAAGTTATCCCAATTTTTATTTTTCGTTCTTTTTCCATTGGTGATAATTCGTTAAAAATTCTAGCAACAACCGTACGCCAAATCCTGTTCCACCTTTCGGTAAATATCCGCTTTTTTGATCAAGCCAAGTGGGCCCGGCAACGTCTAAATGAATATAAGGTGCCTTCACAAAGGTCTCTAAAAATTTGCCTGCCGTTATCATTCCGGCATCTGCCCCCCCAATGTTTTTTAGGTCGGCAATTTCTGATTTCATGGGGGTTAAGTATTCCTCCCAAAAAGGAAATTCGACCAGTCTTTCATGGGTTTTAAGGCCCGAATCCACCAAGGCATCCATCACGTTCTTTGGAGCATTGCCCATGGAAATCGCGGCTTTTGTTCCAATGGCTCTTACGGCGGCACCGGTTAAGGTTGCTGCGCTTATCACCAGTTCTGGAACGAACTTGTCCGCATACGACAAGGCATCCGCTAGAATCATCCTTCCTTCAGCATCGGTATTCAATACTTCAACCGTTGACTTGTTATACATGGTAATGATGTCCCCGGGAGCATAGGCATTGCCTCCGGGCCGGTTGTCGGTTGCGGGAATAAGGCCAATGACGTGTACAGGAACTTTCAACATATTGAGGGCTTTAATTGCGCCAACCACCATGGCGGCACCTGCCATGTCACTTTTCATGGAGTCCATGGAGCCGGGAGTTGGTTTCAAACTTAAACCCCCGGTATCATAAACCACCCCTTTTCCCACTAAAACGATAGGGTTTTCGTTGACATACTTTTTAGGCTTATACGAAACTGTGGTAAAGGTGGGAGGAGTTAAGGAGCCTTGGTTAACTGCAAGCAGTCCTCCCATTTTCATGGCTTTGATTTTTGTATGATTCAACACCTCCACATTGCAATGTTTGTCTTGACACCATTTTTTAATTTCATCAGCGAACTGAACGGCATTCAGGTGCGATACAGGTAGGTTCACCATATCCCTTGTCCAGAAAACAACTTCTTGCATTGCGTTTAAATAATCGAGTTCTTGATTTTTTAACGCTTTTGGAACTACAACCGTATGTAATTTGTTTTTTTGGGGATTGGAAAGAAATCGATCGAAACGGTAGGAAGCCAACATCAATCCTTCCAAAAAATGAACGGAAGACGCTTCCTCCATCATCTGAATTCCTTCTACCTCTTGAGCGATTAGCGCGAAAATCTCTGCGCCAACAGAACGTTGCTTTTCGGCAGAAAGCGCTTTAAATTTTGGGCCGACCTTAAGGTGCCACTGATCCTTTTTTTCATAATCCCAATCCTTGGTGAAATTGGGAGATACGTCAAGGGAAAGAACGGCAAGATTTTTTAATTTGCTTGCCTTAGTCAATTTTATCATAGCGCAAAGATAGTATTAAATAGTGGCGGGTCTTTTATTGTTCCATTGGGTAATAATTTTTGTTGCAACCGCAGGAATTGCAGTGCCTTCGAGTTCTTCATGGCGGCACCAATTAAGTTGCGAATGTTCCACGGTTTCTGGGTTTTCAATAGGCATTATTCGCGTGCGGTAATGAATTTTTTGATGGCTTAACGCATGAATTCCCGCAGGCAAAGTTTCTCCACCTAATCGTTCCCAACGGGCGGTTTCTTCCAAGAGTAGCTGTTCTGAAGCAAATTCTCGATAAGGGAACAAGTATAGACTTTTCCAAATATTTCCCTCTTCCACTTTCTTCAAGCCCAAGTTGTCATTATTGACTAAAAAATCGAACATTAAAAACCTGTTTTGAGGAGGTTTTTTTGAGGTTTTTACGGGTCTTTCATGAAAATTATTTAAGGTGCGGGCTTCACACCCGAAATTTAAGGGGCATTT
>JBJTXE010000169.1:0-2754 GCA_046082075.1 Bacteroidota bacterium | reverse complement strand
CAATGCTAACCAAGCGCAGTGTTCTTGTTTTAGGATCCATGGTGGTATCCCATAGCTGCTCTGCGTTCATTTCTCCTAAACCTTTGTAACGCTGTATACCTACCGAACTTTCTTTACCATTTCCTTTCAAACTCTGCACAGCATTTTCTCGCTCGGTCTCTGTCCAACAATAGATTTGCTGTGTTCCTTTTTTTACCAAATATAATGGTGGCGTTGCAATATAAATATATCCCTTCTCTACCAATTCTTTCATGTACCTAAAGAAAAATGTTAAAATTAGCGTAGTGATATGGCTGCCATCAATATCGGCATCACACATGATAATAATCTTATGGTAACGCAATTTTTCTATGTTTAGTGCTTTGCTATCTTCCTCTGTTCCTACTCGAACGCCTAATGCAGTATATATATTTTTGATTTCTTCATTTTCTAAAATTTTGTGATACATGGCTTTTTCCACGTTCAATATTTTACCGCGTAGGGGAAGAATGGCCTGGAAATGGCGATCTCTTCCTTGTTTAGCCGTTCCACCCGCTGAATCTCCCTCAACAAAATAAATTTCACACATGGCAGGGTCTTTTTCCGAACAGTCGGCCAATTTACCAGGTAAACCGCTACCCGCCAACACGTTTTTACGTTGAACCATTTCGCGCGCCTTCCGAGCCGCATGACGCGCTCGAGCTGCAAGAATCACTTTTTCAACGATCAGACGTGCCTCGCTCGGATGTTCCTCCAAATAGGCACTGAGCATTTCAGAAACTGCCTGTGAAACAGGTGCTGTCACTTCTCGGTTACCTAATTTGGTTTTCGTCTGCCCCTCAAATTGAGGTTCTGCAACTTTCACAGAAACTACTGCGGTTAGCCCTTCCCGAAAGTCATCGCCATCGATTTCTATCTTCTCCTTGGCCAACATTCCGCTATCGGTCGCATATTTCTTCAAGGTGTTGGTTAAACCGCGTCGAAAACCAGACAAATGCGTTCCTCCTTCATGGGTATTGATGTTGTTCACATAGGCCTGAATGTTTTCCGTGTAGGAGGTATTATAGGTTAAAGAAACCTCCACAGGAATACCCTCTCGTTCTCCTTCGAAATAAATCACATCGGAGATCAGCGCCTCACGGTTACGATCTAAATATTGCGCAAATTCCTTCAGTCCTCCTTCGGAATGAAAACTCACTGAAAATGCTTTACCGTTTTCGTCCAAATTACGTTTGTCCGTCAATGAGATAGTGATACCCTTGTTCAAAAAGGCCAACTCGCGCATACGAGCAGCAAGGGTATCGTAATTGTATTCCGTATAATCGAAAATGGAAGCATCGGGTTGAAACGTTACCTCCGTTCCTGTTTCCGTGGATTCCCCAATGATCTGCACATCGTACAATGGTTTACCAATGTTGTATTCTTGTCGGAAAATTTTCCCTTCTCGTCGTACCGTTGCGATGAGTTGTGTTGAAAGGGCGTTAACACACGACACACCAACCCCGTGAAGCCCCCCAGAAACTTTATAGGTGTCTTTATCAAATTTACCACCGGCGTGTAGCACCGTCATTACGACTTCAAGAGCAGACTTCTTTTCTTTGGTGTGCATCGCTGTAGGGATACCGCGACCGTTGTCAATTACCGTAATCGAGTTGTTTTCGTTGATATAAACATCGATTTTATTGCAATAGCCAGCTAGTGCCTCATCTATAGAGTTGTCCACTACTTCATATACCAAGTGATGCAATCCTTTCATGCCTACGTCGCCGATGTACATCGCTGGACGTTTTCTTACGGCCTCTAACCCTTCAAGAACTTGTATATTATCCGCTGAGTAATTATCTCTTTTTTCCGCTTCGCTCATGTGTTAACTTCGTTTTAAATTCTGTTAAAAAATCGAAGAACAAAAATAGCGAAATAGCCGAAAAATTAAGCATCAAAAAATGCTTGAAAGCCTTAACTTATCAACAATAATTCAACCGAATCACTTCGATTTTATCCATTGTACAATCGTGGGGTCGTCGGGCTGAGTGGAAGGGTCAATTACACGGATTAGGTATCCATTCTCGTCCAAAAGATATTTCTGAAAATTCCATTTAACCTCATTGTCTTCAAGAGCATTCTGATTTAACGAAGTAAGGAATTGATACACGGGATGCATGTCGGTTCCTTTGACCGAAATTTTCGACATCATAGGAAAAGAAACCCCGTAATTTTTGGAACAAAAGGCAGCAATTTCTTCGTTGCTTCCGGGCTCTTGCCCCATAAAATTGTTAGCAGGAAAACCAACGATTACGAAGTTTGAATCTTTGTATTGCTGGTACAATGCCTCAAGACTTTTATATTGTGGAGTAAGACCACATTTCGAAGCCGTATTAACCACCATGATTTTTTTACCCTTCAAGGTAAGGAAGGAAAATGAATTGCCGTCAAGGTCGGTTACGGTGAATTCGTGGATTGATTTTTTTTCCATGGGGGCTGAAATTGAAGAGTTTGCACTTTGTGGATCTTTCCGTTTACTTGTTCCACATTGAATACACAACAAAGGCAACAGCAGAACCAACCAAGTATTTTTCATATGAAATTTTATCTTTAAACAAAGGATAACCAAAAAGGTTTAATTGCGTTAAACCAGTATGCGTCTTACCTTACTTCTGTTATTTTTATACTGCGGTCCATTCTACGGACAGCCTTTTAAACTGACGGGGAATTGGAGTGGGATTATTACCGATTCCCTTTATACCACGAATTATCCCGCATTGTTGCAAATCAAAG
>JBJTXE010000168.1:0-3326 GCA_046082075.1 Bacteroidota bacterium | reverse complement strand
AGCGGTTTATCCTATTTTCGGATCAACCTTCACCGAGGTTAAAAAACGCTCCTTAGCTTTTGGTTTGGACCTCGTTGGAGGTATGTCGGTAACCATGGAGATTTCCACCGGCGATTTATTGTTGAGCCATGCGCAGGCCCCTAATTCCTTGGTTTTTCAGAAAATTTATAACGAAGCTAGCCGCAGATATGACCGCGGAGAAGGAGACTTCTTGGACGTTTTCAGTTCGGTGGCAGCAAAAAATAAAAAGAAACTGAACCTATTATTGAAAGGTGATGGAATTGGGGTCAATTCTTCGGATGCCGACATTGAAAAATATTTCAGGGATATGTTGAGCTCATCCATGAATGGAGTTGAGCAAATCATGTATCGCCGTATCAACCAATTCGGTGTCGCTCAACCAAACATACAAAAGGATTTATCGAACAATCGATTGTATATAGAGTTACCTGGGGTTCAAGACGAAAATACGGTTGCACAGAAGTTAAAGTCGACGGCGAATTTGGAGTTCTTCGAAACCTTTGCGCCTTCTGAAATTAGTCCAGAGTTGAACGCTATTGACTTAGCAAGCAAAACACCGGAAAGAGACCCAGGAGATAGTTCCGTTGTGGCAGTAACAGATACCGTGAACAATCCGGGTTTTGTGAAATTGGTGCAGCCTGTTGGAGAGTTTGCGATCGGTTTCGTCTTGTCGAAAGATAAGGCATTGGTCGAAAAAATCTTAAGAAGAGGAGATGTTCAACAAGTATTGGCCGCACGAAGTATTCGTATGATGTGGGGAGCTGAGCCCGATGAAATGGGGAACAAGAAAAAGCAAACCGGGTATATGTTGTATGCTTGTAAAATTCCGTTTGATGGAAAAGCTCGCGTAAACGGTAAGCATATTTCCAGTGCTTCTACGGGGTATGATAAGGGTAAAATTACGGTGGACCTCTCCATGACTTCGGACGGAACCACGGAGTGGGGACAAATGACCACGGAAAACAAGGACCGCATTGTAGCCATTACCATGGATAACGTGGTCTATTCTGCGCCAACGGTTATCAATCCAATTACGAACGGAAATACCCAGATCTCAGGAACGTTCACTTTCGAAGAAGCTGAAGCACTGGCAGGGTTACTGAACGGTGGAGCTTTACCAGCGCCATGCTTGATTAAAGAACGAAACCGAGTGGGCCCGAGCATCGGGGCAGAAAACTCCAACGCCGGGTTAATTTCGTTTGGATTTGCCTTTTTAGCCGTTTTGCTTTACATGTTCTTCTACTATGGAAAATCAGGTCTTGCCGCAAATATTGCTCTGTTAGCGAATGTAATATTTATTATGGGGTGCTTAGCTTCCTTTGGTGCCGTATTGACTTTGGCAGGTATTGCTGGAATTATCTTAACCATTGGTACAGCAGTTGATGCTAACATCTTGATTTTTGAAAGGATACGAGAAGAAAAGCGGGATGGGAAAGATGACAACAAAGCCGTGGAGATTGGTTTCCTAAAAGCCCTTCCATCCATCATCGATGCCAACATGACTCACCTGTTGTTGGCATTAAGTCTGAAATATTTTGGTACAGGCGAAATTGAGTCCTTTGCTACCACCTTAATTGTGGGGATTTTTACTTCCGTATTCTCAGCAATCTTCATCTCTCGTTTGGTGATTAGTTACTGGTTGGAGAAGAACAAAGGAGTAAGTTTCGATACCAAATATTCAAAAGGACTATTCCAGAATTTTAAGTTTGATTGGATGGGTAAACGAAAATATTTTTACATGTTTTCAGTTTCGATTACCCTTATTGGATTGGTAGGGTTTTTCAGCCGAGGATTGAAGGAAAGTGTTGAATTTACTGGGGGAAGAACCTTCTCGGTGAAGTTTGAGAAAAAAGCAAATATCGAAAAAATTCGTAAAGCTTTGGAAGGCACATTCATCGAAAATAAGGAGGTTTCTTCCATCGAATTAAAAACGGTTTCCAATGATTACAACGTGGAAGTAACCACCAACTACAAATTGAAGGAAGATGGAGCGACAGAAGAGGTTAAGACGAAACTTTTAACTTCCTTGGAAGGACTTGAAAGCTCTATGGGCAAAGCCAAAATTTTAGGTCAAAGAACCGTTAGTGCTTCGGTGTCGAGTGAATTATGGGATTCAAGTATCATTTCAATGACCGTGGCATTAATTGCGATTTTCCTCTACATACTCATTCGATTTGGTCATGTTGAATATGCCATTGGTACGCTTGTCAGTTTGTTCCACGATGCCTTTGTAGTGATTGCCGTATTCTCGTTGCTTCACGGTGTTTTACCGTTTAGTTTAGATGTTAATCAAGCGTTCATTGCTGCTGTGCTTACCGTTATTGGTTATTCGATGAACGATACCGTGATTGTTTTCGACCGTATTCGGGAGAACCTTCGAGGTGTTAAAATTGATACGCAAAACGCAGAAATAATTAACAAATCGCTGAATACTACGCTAAGTAGAACCTTTAATACTTCTATGATTTTATTTATGGTAGTATTGATCATGTTCATTTTCGGAGGAGCTTCTATCAAAGGATTTTTGTTTGCGCTTCTAGTCGGGGTAGTCATTGGTACCTATTCTTCCCTTTGTGTTGCCTCTCCAATCATGTACGATTTTTCACGCTGGAGATCTTCATTGAAGAAAAACACAGCAGCTACCGCCAAAACGAAATAAACTATCTAACAGCGATCGGTTTTATTGGTGCTTTCTATCTGACCTTCGTGAATGAGGGTTGGTATTTCATTACATTGTAATTTATGTTGAAGCAATAAAGATTAGTTTGTTCATAAATCCTTGTAGCTGCAAGTTTTCCGTCGCCTTAGAACCTTTATTTTTGTTGGCTACGAACAGAAATGGCAGAAAATCAATATACCGAAGATAACATACGTTCCCTCGATTGGAAAGAGCACATCCGGTTAAGACCTGGGATGTACATCGGTAAGCTGGGCGACGGCGCTGCGGCTGACGATGGTATTTATATTTTGGTGAAAGAAGTCATTGACAACTGCATCGATGAATTTGTCATGGGCAACGGCAAACGCGTTGATATCAAAGTTAAAGATGGTAAGGTTTCGGTGAGGGATTACGGAAGAGGCATTCCCTTGGGAAAAGTAGTTGAAGTTGTATCACGGATGAATACCGGTGGAAAATACGATTCAAAAGCCTTCAAGAAATCCGTGGGTTTGAATGGGGTGGGTACTAAGGCAGTCAATGCGCTCTCCTCCTATTTTCAGGTATATGCGGTTCGTGACGGGCAAAAGAAGTCTGCTTCCTTTGCGATGGGCGATTTAGTTTCGGAAACGGAATTAGAAGCTACAAC
>JBJTXE010000167.1:0-2040 GCA_046082075.1 Bacteroidota bacterium | reverse complement strand
CTCCTTTGAAGGGTTCAAAGACCTCTTTTCAAAAGCCGCAACCACGCGCTTTGGGTCTGGATGGGCATGGTTGTGTGTGACCAACGGCAAATTGGAGGTTTGTTCAACGGCCAACCAAGACAATCCGCTCATGGGAGAAGGATGCAAGGGAACGCCGATTTTAGGGTTAGATGTTTGGGAACACGCCTACTACCTCAATTACCAAAACCGTCGACCTGATTACATCAATGCTTTTTTTAATGTGATTGATTGGGGAGTTGTTGGAGTGAAATTTGCACAAGCGGTATAGTATTGTCGAACTTAATAAAGTAAAAAGGGCGATGATTTATCGCCCTTTTTTTGTCAATATCAGAAATTTAACTGTGCCTGAATTCTCAATAAATTACCGCGCTGAAAATTATACGGATTGTCCGAATCCTCAAAACGCCGAGCAGACATAGTATACATAAGGACTAACTCAAAATTCTTGTTAGGTTGCCATTCTGCACCAATTTCCAGTTCTTCTACTTCATAACTGCGCGCATCCAACTCGTGTTTCTTCCCTCCGTCGTAGTATTGATAGCGTGTAAATGGGATAAGGGTTTGTCCCTTAAAATCTAACTTATAGGAAGCCGTAATATACCCCCCCTTTAACGGGCTAGTAACAACAGAATTGCTTAATTTATCGTATTCTGGACCCCGACCAATATTGTATTCTGCTAAAATACCAAAAGGCTTTGGGTAAAGCACCAATGTAGCACCGATGCGCTCATCGGTATACAATTTATCATCAAGTGTTCCAACGCCGGGAGAAGTAGTAAGAAGCGAAAATTTCCCTTTGTAAGCCTGAATACCCGTTTCAATAATCTGGTTTTTCCATTGTATGGGATAAGATGCTCTTGCAACAACGTGTTTATTGGAGTTGGCTTCTTGGCGATTTGCGGTTTGACCATTATACAATCCTATACCCACTACACCGTAATCTCCTGAGCCTTTTAAACCATCACTGACCAACGAAGAATATAACTTTCGTATGCGCGAAGGGGCCCAAAAGAAGAACACTCCAAGATCTCGTTCGTTGGTTACTGCGCTGTTGAGCGCATCAGCACGATCCAATGGTAAACGATTTTGAGACGATTGCATGTTTTCGAATCCAAAAGGTACTTTCGATTGACCAATTCTAAATCGAAATGCATTATCTCGATCCAAACCTATATCAAAATAAGCATCTCGCAATTGACCAAAATGCAAAACGCTGGAGGAAGGTGCACTTGCAAAATCCGGTTGAATGTAAAAATAAACACGAGGACTTAGCTGTCCATAGAAAATTAAACGCATTCGCCGAATGAAAAAATCATTATCGCCTCCCCAGCTTTTATCGCATTGTTCACAAGATAAATCCTCATTCGTTTGGAACAACCCGTTGTAACGAACCTGAAGGTATCCCCTTATTTGAACCTTTTCAAACCATTTCTTCTGCGGTTCAAATGGCAACAATTTTGAAGAGTCTTTAACCGTTTGGGCAGGATTTAACCAACTCAATGATACAGCAACAACCAAGAGAATATTTTTCATGCTTCAACTAAATTGAGGTCAAAACTAGGTACTTAACATTCAATTAACATCTAGTTTATAGCGTTTTAACGTAAACATAAATTTGGTAACAATTTGGTAACATTTGAGGGTTATACACTTAGTTTTTCTTTAGCATCAACGCTGAATTTGCCGATTCGCTTTGAATGTAAAGACTCTCAATATTACCATTACATTAAGAATATACCCTCAAGCATCGTTCTTCGTTAGCACATTTCTATTTTTGGAAAAATTTTTAATCATGGCTGGTATCCTCAGTTATTTCCTACCGAAGGACAAAGTATTTTACGATTTGTTTGAAAAAGCAAGTGACAACATCCGACGTATTGCCGAGCTATTGGTGGACGTTGTGCATGAAGCCGACTACAACAAGCGGCAAATCATCATCCAACAGATGAAAGATATTGAACATGAGAACGATGCAATTACCCACACAATTTTCGTAGAACTCGGTAAGAATTTCATTAC
>JBJTXE010000166.1:0-2191 GCA_046082075.1 Bacteroidota bacterium | reverse complement strand
AGAATGAATTTGAGCCGAACCTTATCTGTTTCAAGTCGTTGAAGATAAGGGGTAGTTTCGCGAAGCGGATCGATTATTACAGCCTCACCTTCAGACACCAAATAGTAAGCTCCCTGGGCCAAACATCCGGTATATATCTGTTCAATTTTCATAGCGTAAAGTTAATGATGTTATTTGAGTGAAATAGCGTTTGTTCCATATTTGAACGCTGGAGCAAAAGTACTGTTAACGAAAAGCTACGGACGTAACTTGAGTTACCTAACAAACATTTTTCGAAGATATTGGTTAATTAAATATGAATCCAAACCTGTTGCCCCGTGTTGATTACGATGCTTTAGAGCAACGCTATAAGGCTCAATTTTTCAATAGCTTGGTGGGACCTAAAAATGTATGCCTCGTTGGCACCCGAGATGCCGAAAACCGCACGAACCTGGCCGTTTTTAATTCATTGGTGCATATTGGTTCCAATCCTCCGTTGTTGGGTATTGTCTTCCGTCCCGACAGCGTTGAGCGACACACGTACGAAAACATTTTATCGACCAAAGAATATACGGTGAATTTAGTCTACGAAAACGACATTGAGGCGGCCCATCAAACGGCGGCAAGGTATCCTAAAGACCAATCAGAATTTGAAGCTACAGGGCTCATCGCTCACTACATCGATGGATTCCACGCACCCATGGTTTCCAGTTCTCCCATAAGCTTTGGTTTGGTATTTCGCGAAAACGTTCCTATTGCACTGAATGGGACGAACTTAATCATAGGCGAAGTGCAGTGGTTTAAGTTTCCGGAGGAAATTATTGAAAGCGATGGTTTTGCGAACCTCTCTCAGGCCTCGGTCGTTGGCTGCATTGGATTGGATGCCTACACAAAACTGTCCATTCTTCAACGCTATGAATACGCCAAACCTGATAAGCCACCGAGGATTAAATCATGAGTCCAGAAGTCGTTGACAGAATCATTGAAATGGCGTGGGAAGACCGAACACCCTTTGATGCCATCAAGGCGCAATTCCAACTATCCGAGAGCGAAGTACGCGCTTTGATGCGCAAGGAACTTAAACGAAGCAGTTACATTCTCTGGCGAAAAAGGGTAGAAAATTCATCGTTAAAACATCTGAAGAAGCGGATTGACGGGGTAACAACCTTCAAATCCAATGCTCAGCGGCACATAACGTTAAACAAGCTCAGCAAGCGTTAGGGATTCCCCGGCCTTCAAAACGTGAAATCTTGGTTCTTGTTCATACGTAGGCTTGGCGAATAGTCCCACCAATCCTTTACTTACTTTACGTTGATCATGGGTCGTGAGTACCCAAGAAGCTCCAGTTTTAGCCAAGACTTTACGCGCTTCATTAAGCCCAAGATTGACCGTTCCTCCGAGAAAAAAAGGCAATTTATACGTTGTTGTCGTGGTTATTAATCCCTGCGCGTTGGGTAAAGACTCTTTCGCTCGGACACCGTGTGGAGCATATAGAATCTCCGTACCTTCCAACTGCAATAAAAAAGCGTGATGGGTTTGATTTAAAAGGCTGGGCTTGGTCAATTGCTTCACCCCAAAAGGAGCTTGTTCCAACGAAAGCACCTCGTCAAAATAGTTCCATGATTGAATCTTTTGCAAAGCACGACGCTCCGCCACAATTCGAGTGTTTTTGGGAAAAGTCAATAAGGTTTCCTTATGGCAATGGTCGGAAAAAGGATGAGAGACCAAGACGGTCAATGGTGTTGGCGCTGAGAAATCAAAGGGACCATACGTTTCGGCGCGTTCTTGTAAAGAAAACCAAGCGTATCCATCGATTTGTTGATTGGTAAACCACGGATCGATGACCAGGGAAAAATCTGCAGTTTCAATCAACCAAGAACTATCGTCCGTGAGTTTCGTGAATTTCATCAACTCATAAACAGCCTTATGGCCTGCCCCAATTTAGGTCGAATTTCCGTGCGATCGATGATGAAATCTAAAAATCCATGTTCCAATAAGAACTCTGAAGTCTGAAAGCCGTCGGGAAGATCTCTTCCAATGGTTTCTTTCACGACTCGAGGACCGGCGAATCCAATCAGCGCTCCTGGTTCTGCGATGTTGATGTCGCCAAGCATAGCAAACGAAGCAGTTACGCCGGTCCTCGAGTCGTGAAAGAAACCATTGGAAGAGATCTTCCCGACGGCTTTCAGACTTCAGAGTTCTTATTGGAACA
>JBJTXE010000165.1:0-7644 GCA_046082075.1 Bacteroidota bacterium | reverse complement strand
CTCGATGAGGGGTAGGCGGTAAATATGGGGCATCGGTTTCAAGTAAGATTCGATTTATAGGAATCTGCTTTACCACCTCCGCTAAGCCGCTTTTTTTATACGTGATAACCCCGCCAATTCCAAAATAAAAAGACGGATGATCTTTGAGGATATGGTTGAGTTGCTGTTCTTCTCCGGTAAAGCAATGAAAAACCCCCTTAAGTTCCGTGTCCCGATAATCTGCTAACACCTCAAACAGCGGATGAAAAGCGTCTCGAACATGAAGCACAACCGGTAAATGAAACTCAAGAGCCCAATCAATTTGTTGTTTTAACACTTTTGTTTGGTCCGCTAAGCGGCTTTTATCCCAATACAAATCCAGTCCAATTTCCCCGATGGCCACCAGCGCACCATTGCGTTGCTCCAGTTCTTTTCGAAGAAAGGAAAGTTCCTTCTCATAATGTTCTGAGACAGAACAAGGATGTAGGCCGAGCATAGGATAGCAGGGAAGGCTACTCTCTTGAATCAAATCCATTAACGGCTCCCAAGATGCTTGGTCAATGTTCGGAAGAAGGATTTTTTCCACCCCGTTTTCCTGGGCACGGGCAATAAGCGCGTCGAAATCTTCCTTGAAACAGGGGTCGTACAGATGACAATGGGTATCAATCATGGTGTTTCAGCTGTTGTTCCCAATTCCAAGCGTCGCGGAGGGCGTCCTCCACCGTCCGTTGTGCCGTCCACCCAAGTTCTCGCTTGGATTTTTCAACGTTAGCGAAAATCTCAGTAATATCTCCCGGTCTTCTCCCGCCCAATTTGTAGGATAAATTAATTCCCGTAACATCCATGAAGGACCGAACCATTTCCAACACCGAGGTTCCCTTGCCCGTTCCAATATTAAACACGTCCAACGGCAAAGATCCTTCATACTGTAATGCGCGAACATGTGCCTCAGCCACATCGTACACGTGGATGTAGTCGCGGATGCAGGTTCCGTCTGGGGTTGGGTAGTCGTCGCCAAAAACGGTAAGGTGCTCACGAATTCCTGCCGCCGTTTGAGTAATATAAGGCAATAAGTTGTTGGGGATTCCTACGGGAAGTTCACCGATGAATCCGCTTGGATGAGCTCCAATGGGATTGAAATACCTCAAACAAAGGGTGTTGAATGGTTGGGGGTTTCGGTGTATGTCTTCAAAGATTTGTTCCCCCATCCATTTGGTAAAACCGTAGGGAGATTCGGGAAGGCGCTTGGGGGTCCTTTCGAACACTTGCCGCTCCTCCGGCTCCCCATAAACCGTACACGAAGAAGAAAACACGAATTTTTGAACCATATACGTTTGACAAGCCTCCAAAACGTTCATTAACCCGATGAGGTTGTTTTGATAGTACCTCAGGGGAACGTCGCACGATTCTCCCACCGATTTGTACGCCGCAAAATGGATCACGGCATCAATGGCCTGCGTTTCAAACACGGAAAAAAGAGCATTTTTTTCGCAAATATCAATTGATAAAAATGAAAAATCATTCTTGGTTAGTTTTTTAAGCCCCTCTAAAATAACCAAGGAGCTGTTCCTTAAATCGTCAACGATCACGGGATAATATCCTTGTTCCACGAGCGAAACCACCGTATGCGAACCGATATAACCCGCCCCCCCTGTGACCAGAATATTTTTCATAGGTTAAAATTACGTAATTCTTAGTTGAACCAAAGTGCATGGTGCTTGTTTATTAGCCTATGCATGGTTTAATTCTACTTGTTTTTTGGTGGATGTTCCCTTCGAAAGAAACCTATTTTCTCAAGGTTAACGTGTCCGGTTTCCCATCGAGCAAGGGATATGCAAATGTGGCCTTATACAATAGCAGTAACGGTTTTCCGGTGTATGGCAAGCAGTACCAAGGCAAAGTCGTTTCCATCAAAGACGGTACGTGTCAGGCGTCTTTTACCGGCTTACCCGCAGGTTCTTATTCGGTGGCCGTATACCACGATGAAAATAGCAACCAGAAAATGGATAAGAACCTTTTTGGTGCACCGACCGAAGCCTATGGATTCTCCAATAATGTGCGACCTGTATTTTCCGCCCCCTCGTTTGAGAAGTGCAAATTGAACCTGTCCAACGACCGTTCCATTAATGTGAAGGTTAAATAATTCACAGAAAGACAACGTTGATTTAACAAACTGAATTTATGTTCATTCCATCTTTGTGGGATGCAACAATTCAGCCACGATGTTGTGGTGATTTCTGATGTTCACCTCGGAACGTACGGCTCCGCAGCCCGTGAATTGGTGGTTTACTTAAAGAGCATTAAACCTGAGGTGTTGGTGTTAAACGGCGACATTATCGACATTTGGCAATTCAATAAGAAGTATTTTCCAAAAGCTCATTTGAAAGTGATTCGTGAAATTATACGCATGATGAGCCACGGTACCAAGGTGAATTACATCCTCGGTAACCACGACGAGGCCTTGAGAAGGTTCACCAAGTTTTCCATGGGTAATCTCGTCATGGATAACAAGTTAGTACTGGATTTGCCAAGCGGAAAAGTGTGGTTTTTTCATGGCGATGTTTTCGATTATTCCGTATGACATTCCAAATGGATTGCGAAACTTGGAGGAAAAGGCTATGATTTATTGATTTTATTTAATACTTTTATCAATAAGGTGTTGGTTGGGTTAGGACGCGAAAGGGTATCCATTTCCAAAAAGGTAAAAGATAAAGTGAAAGGTGTGATCAGTTATGTGAACGATTTCGAGCAGAATGTAGCCTCCATTGCTGGAGAAAAAGGCTACCGTTATGTGGTTTGTGGTCACATACACCAACCAGCGATTAAGCAAATGGCAACGAAAGAGGGAACAGAGGTAGTTTACTTAAACTCGGGCGATTGGGTCGAAAATCTATCGGCGTTGGAGTACGTAAATGGCGCCTGGAGTTTGTACCAATTCAAGGAAAGATTGTTTGAAGCTAAGGAAGAGGACATGAATCCCGTTGAGATTGATTTAGAAACAGTGTTAGAAAGCCTTGAATCATGAAGATTTTATACGCAGTTCAGGGAACAGGAAACGGACATTTAAGCCGCGCTATTGCTGTGGTGCCGGAGCTCATGGAACATGGAACGGTAGATGTATTGATTAGTGGAACACAGTCTCAAATTGAATTTCCGTTTCCAGTTAAGTATCGGTTTAAAGGACTTAGTTTTGTTTCATCTCGGGCGGGAGGGGTTCATGTCCTCAAGACTTTGTTAACCCTTAAACCCTTTAGGTTTTGGAAAGAAATTAATTCGGTTCCTGTGGAGGATTATGATTTGATAATCACCGACTTTGAGCCTGTAAGTGCATGGGCTTGCAAACGCAAAAGAATTCCTTGCGTAGAAATGAGCCATCAGGCCGCGGTACGAGACTCTTCAAGCCCTCAAACAACACGAGCTTTTCCTCTGGGAAGGTGGATTATAAAAAACTATTGTCCTTCAACCTCTTTCATCGGATTTCATTTTGAGAATTACTCTAATACTACCTATCAACCCATCCTGCGAAAAGAAATTATTGCGTCAACTCCAACACAAGGGGATCGTTATGTGGTATACCTAACAGGGTATAGCGATGATGCCATCGTTCAGGTTCTTGGTTCGGTTGAGGCTCCTTTTATTGTTTTCTCTAAGGAAATTAAACAGCAAGTTCAAAGAGGAAATTGTTGTATAAAACCGATTAGCAATCAGGCCTTTCTTAAGGAATTAATCGAGTGTAAAGGGGTAATTTGCGGAGCAGGATTCGAATTGCCCGCCGAGGCACTTTACCTCAAGAAAAAACTCCTCGTGATTCCTTATTCGAATCATTATGAACAGCATTGCAACGCCGCCGCTGCAGGTCGGTTAGGAGCTAAAGTTCTTTTTTCTCTTACGGCTCAAGATATTCCAGCGATTCAATCATGGTGCGACACCAACAACGAAATCGTTTACGATTGGAAAGACCCGTTAAGCTTTTCGGTACACCGTGTTCTTACAGAAGTTCATCCAACCAAAGGGGTCTTGGCCGAGAAGAACACCCTTATTCCTTAGGTAATTGGTACCGCAAGTATAAATTCTTCTGTGCGTGAAAAGGGGGGCCTTCGGGTTGTCGGTACTCATTTTTCATATCGGAATCAATCCACCTCGATTTTACCGTTCCTCGCCACTGATAATCTAAAATCGCATCAATTTCTTCTTGAATTTTACGGTCAAAAATAGGCGTTGCGACTTCAATTCGAGCGTCCAGGTTTCGCTCCATGAGATCTGCACTTCCGATGTAATAAACGGGATTTCCGCCGTTACCAAAAACAAAGCAACGGGCATGTTCCAAATAACGATCGACAATACTAATTACCGTTAAATTCGGGTTTTTCTTGTGGTTGGTTTTTAAGCAACAAATTCCTCGCACAATCATATCAACTTTGACCCCTGCTTCGCTTGCCTCAACGATTTTTTGAATCATTTCGGGATCGGTGAGGTTGTTCAATTTAATTTTGATCGAGCCCGACTTTCCTGCTTTGACAAAAGCAATTTCCTTGTCCATGAACGTAAGGAGTTTTTTTCGATAATTAATGGGCGAAACCAAGAGGTTTCGAAAGCTGACCCGCTCTAAGTTGTTTTCCAATAATTTAAACACTTGCGCCACTTCACTCACAACCCGTTTGTTGCCGGTTAATAAGGCGAAGTCCGTATATATTTTAGAAGACCGTTCGTTGAAGTTTCCAGTTCCAACATAGGCAACGGAAAAATCGCCCTTCTTGCTCTGCCGTTTTATATACAACAACTTAGAATGAACTTTAAGGTTGGGAACGCCAAAAATCACCTTAGCCCCGTGCTCTTCGAGTTGATTGGACCAGTTTAAGTTGTTTTCTTCATCGAATCGAGCCTGCAACTCCATCACCACCACCACTTGCTTACGGTTTAATATGGCCGCAATTAAGGCTCGCATAACTTGAGAATCAGGAGCTAAACGGTACACATTGATTTTGATTTCCGTCACCAAGGGGTCAATGGCTGCTTCTCGCAGAACATCAATAATGTACTCGAATTTCTGGTATGGAAAGTGCAAAAAAACGTCCTTTTTAACCAAGGAATTTAAAATCTGTTTGTTGTTTTCCAAATCAGGATGGGGATTTGCCGGTTGAGGTTGGTAAACCAAATGCTTACGGTTAAAATCCGGGAACTGAAGAAAGTCTTTGAAGTTATGATATCTTCCACCGGGTATTGCGTTCGCGCTTTTACCCAGTTTCAGGCAATCGAGCAGGTATTTTAGCAAGTCTTCAGGCATCGTTTCATCGTACACAAACCTTACGGGAACTCCTTTTTTGCGCTTTTTTAAACTTCGCTCAATCTTTTCGGAATAGGATTCGCCAAGGCTATCTTCGATGTCCAATTCTGCGTCTCGGGTAAATTTAAAGGTGTAGGCCGAAATTTTATCGTACGGTACAATGGAAAAAATATCCCCCAGGTGCTTTCGGATGAGATCATCGGCCAAAATAAAGTAGGCATTTTCCCCTTCGTTTAATACCAAAAAACGATTTTTTCCCGAAGGAATTTGCACTAAGGCGTACCGGTTCGCATTTCCTTTTTGCTGAATTTTTACCGCTAAATAAATCGCATCATCCCTCAATTCTGGAAATGCAGCCTTGCGATCCAAAATAATAGGAAACAGCATGTGCTTGAATTGCTCATTGAAATAATGAGTGGCCATATCCGATAAGTTGCCAACTAAGCGGTCTTCGTTTAAGTTAAATACCTTCTCCTCCTTCAATAATTCAATGAGGTTTTCGTAGCAGGATTCGAAAAGATCTTGTTGATGCAATACCACTTTACGAAGGTCTTTGTACAACTCTTCCGGACGTCCTTCGTAACCGTATATTTTTTTCTTTTTGAGCGCAATTAAGCGCCGCACTTCGGCGACCCGAACCCTAAAAAACTCGTCAAGATTGTTCGAATAAATGCCGAGGAATCTAAATCGCTCAATCAAAGGAACCCTCGTGTCCAGCGCTTCTTGCAATACTCTGGCGTTAAAATTTAACCAGCTTAATTCCCTATTAATGGTTTTCATGAACCCAACTTTTTGTAAAACAAAGGATTTTTAATTACTTGAATGTTAATTGAATTCCAATAACACAGCACCTTTGTCAACCACTTCGCCTTCTTGGATAGAGATGTTTTTAACCACTCCCGTTCCGTTGGATTTCAAGGTGTTCTCCATTTTCATAGCTTCCAGCGAAAGCAAGGGCGTTCCGGGCTCAACAGCATCGCCAATTCGAACGAAAACCTTCAAAACCCTTCCGGGCATTGGTGCATTGAAGTTTTTTATTTTTCGAACCTTTGGTTTATCAAGACCTAACTGTTGGATTAATTCATCCAATTCGTGTTTTTTTCGAACGTGAAATACTCGGTGGTTGATTTTAAGATGCAATGTTTGCGATTCACTTTCGTCGGCTAGGACTTCACCATGGTAGGATATGCCCTCAAATTCAAGGGTAAAAAACCGGTGGTCAATCCAAGTTATCGAAGCTCCTTCGGAGGTGGAGGTTTCTTTTTGATCAAATATCCAAGTCATTGGTCTTTGTTTAAGGTGAATATGAAATCATCGGCCGCTAGAATTTCTTCGTTCGTACCGTTCAATAGTTGCGGGGCATGGTTGATTTGGTTCGCCAGGACCTCTTCGGCAATATAGTGCGAAAAGGCGCTTATTCCTCGCGTTACCATTTCGCTTCCGCAGTAGGAAATCACGACTCGGTCGGTCACTTCTAAACCAGCATCTTTGCGAGCATTCTGAAGGCGGTTTACCACTTCACGAGCGATACCTTCTTGCGCCAATTCTTCGGATATTTCGATGTCCAATGCGACCGTAAGTGAGCCCTCCGTTGCGACAGCCCATCCCGGAACGTCTTTGGTCGTTATGTCAAAATCTGAAATTTCTAAGTGGATGGTTGATCCATCAAGGGTAAGTGTCGTTCCTTGATCCTGCTCAATTTGTTGTATTTCTTCAGAACCTAACCCGTTCACCCATGCAGCAATGGCCTTCATCTGAGGCCCGTATTTCGGGCCAATGGTTTTGAAATTGGGTTTAATCTGTTTCACCAAGGTGCTTACATCCATCCATTCAACGGCCTTTACATTGACTTCCGATTTGATCAAGGCCGCCACCCGATTCAAGCGGCTTTTAAAGGGCTCGCCGGTATTTGGAATCAAAATACGAGATAGAGGCTGACGAACGCGAATTTTCTCTTTTTTACGCAAGCTAAGAACCAGGGAAGTAATCCTTTGCGCTAAATCAATTTCTTCTTCTAAAGCAGCGTTAATGAGGAGTGTATTGGCCCTTGGAAAGGCCGCTAAATGCACGGACTCACCCCCCCTCCCTTGCGTTAAATCCAAGAATAAACGGTCCATGTAAAACGGAGCGATGGGCGCGGCAAGTATGCTGAGGGATTTCAGGCATGTATACAGCGTTTGGTAGGCGGCTAATTTATCTTGAGCGTCGTCGTTTTTCCAAAAGCGCCTTCTTCCCAACCGTACATACCAATTGGATAATTGATCGCTTACGAAATCTTGCAGCTGACGTCCCGCGGTTGTTACGTCATAGCGCTCATAGCATGAGTCTACGAGCAGGATTAAGCTGTTTAATTTGGATAAAATCCAACGGTCCATTTCCGG
>JBJTXE010000164.1:0-6175 GCA_046082075.1 Bacteroidota bacterium | reverse complement strand
AGTGTCTGGGACCGCACCCTGGGTTACTACGGTGGCAATGTCTACAGGAGCAGCGGCAATAAGGTACAAGGGCTTTATGTTCGTTGCCTCAAAGACTAACCATCCCCATTTTCAACCAGTATTTCCTCGAAAAATTGAACTTCAATTTGTTCCAAACCAACATAGATTAGGTTCGATAATTCGATACTCCTCTCTACAAGGCTTACCTGAGTTATCCGCCGCGGCGGAAGCTCAGGTTTTTTTATACCTTAAACACCATCAAGCCGAAGGGTTGAATTAGTTATTCAGTTCGTTTATTCACTAACTTTGATTGAAACTACCATTCACTTAAAATCTGCCTTTATGCAATCATTTCAGGAAAGAGCGAAGTTAGGCATGAAAAGTTATCCAAGCAATCGCCAAGCACCTTAGAGAAAGCCAAAGCACAGCGCTTAAAGGATCAAGGCACTTCAAAACACAAGAAAAGCATCCATTTGCTAAAACCTGGAATTATCATCTTAGTCTTCCTCGCCTTAGGTTTTTCCAATGGCTTAGCCCAAGGAACGGTTGAGCATAAGTACTCCGTTGCTTTAAGAACCTACACGCCTATTTATCTTACTGGATCGAATAAATATTACAACGACGATTGGATTCTGACGGAAAATTCAAATTATAAAAGGGCCTATTTTAAATATGCATTTGGGTTCGATTTTACCTATTTTTTGTCGGATAACGTATCCTTGAACTTTTGGAATGGACTGTCAAGAAGAACGCTTCACGAAGAATCGTACTCCGAGTCTTACAACCTGTTTGGGCAATTAATGACAAACTCCGCATCATTTGATTATGCTCAAAATTCATACAATGCCTCCATTGGATTGAAATTTTCTGAATCCGTGAAGAAATTCCGCGTTAATATGGGAATCGAAATAAGTTATCTGCACACAGGAAAAGGTAAACAAGTTAATTCCTCTTGCTTCATGGAATATGAGAATGTGAACCTGCCTGACTCGATACATTCCATAACCGCCACCTCGATTTCCGATGGAAATTCATGGGGTTTAGGGTTATCGCTGGGCATGGAATACCGTTTAACTCCACGGATTTCTTTGGGAGTCAATGTGCATGAATTCTTATATTATTCCCTGTTCAATCATTCAACCATTAGTCAATGGAGCGCCTACAGCAGGAATACGGGAGCTCCTACTATCGACCAAGAAGGCACGAATGAATCCAAGGACAATTTCCGACAACTTGCTTTTTCTAGCCTGTTACCCAGTTTGGATATTCGGTATTATTTTAAATAAGTGCCTTACAGCGTTCCATGAATAATTTCCCCTAACTTTAGGTCCATGAATCGATGGGTTTCCTTAGGCTATTTCATGTTTGTCCTCTCAAGGATTGTTACGGCACAAAATTACCAATCGTTCCTAACAGGAAATCCGAATGATTCGTTGGTGCAACCTTTAGGAGGTATTTGCCTTGTGGGCGGAGCCTCGGAAGACGATAATGCCATGAAATGGTTTTTACAACGAGCCAATGGAGGAGATGTTCTTGTATTACGAACGTCGGGGGGCGATGGCTACAATACCTATTTATACAGCACCTTAGGTATTTCGGTGAATTCGGTTGAAACCATTGTCTGCCTCAATCCGAATTCTTCTTCAGATCCTTATATCTTGGATAAAATCGACCGAGCAGAAGCGATTTGGTTTGCCGGTGGCGATCAATGGAATTACATCAGTTATTGGCGTAATACTCCGTTTAATCAAGCATTAAATGATGCCATCCATCAACGTAAGGTGGTGGTTGGAGGAATCAGTGCGGGGATGGCAATTCAAGGTCAATATTATTTTTCTGCTCAAAACGGAACCGTGACTTCTGCGGCGGCACTATCCAATCCCTTTGGGAATTCGGTAACCGTGGACGGCGCTCCTTTTGTGGACCACAACTTCTTAAACCACACGATAACGGATACGCATTTTGATAATCCAGACCGAAAAGGTCGTTTAGTAGTGTTTGTTGCCAGAATGTTCGCGCAAGAGGGGGTACAATCCAGAGCCATCGCCTGCGATGAATATACCGCGGTCTGCATTGACACCATGGGCGAGGCAAGGGTTTTTGGAGACTTTCCGAATTATGAAGATTACGCTTATTTCTTGCAAGTAAATTGCGCTTTGGGAGACCCCTCTCCGGAACTTTGCGCCGCAAACACCCCATTGACTTGGAACCGAAACGGAGAGGCGGTTAAAACGTATAAAATTCCAGGGAAATCCCTGGGGCAGAACACGTTTAACCTATCGGATTGGAAAACCGGAGTAGGTGGTCAATGGGAACAATGGTCGGTGAACCTGGGGGTTTTATCCGTAGAGCCTTCGGCACCGGTGGAATGTGGAATGAATGCGCTGAACGAGGAACCTTGGCAGCCCAACATCTACTTGAATGCCGAAACCAATACCTTATTCATGGATATAAAGCCGGAGGCATTGGTGGAGATTTTTAATGCACTTGGTCAAGAAATTTGGCGAGGACAAGCGCAGCCAATCTTGCAACTCTCCGGATTTTCTCCTGGTCTTTATCAAGTAAGGGTGCAGCAAGGAACAAAACGGTATATTAAATCGATTGGGATTTATTGAATCGAGTTTAGGAGGATAAAAAGCGAAAAATGACACGAATTACCTTATTCCTATGCATCTCACTTGCCCACCTTGGTTTTTGTCAAATCCCAGCAGACAGCCTGAAAGGTTATTATAAATTTAATGGTGATCTGCTCGATTACTCAGGTAATACAAACCACATTGTGAATTCATCAGGAGGATACACAACAGACCGTTTTTCAGATTCAAATTCAGCCTTTAACTTAGATGGAATAGACGACTCCTTAGTGATTCCAATCCCTGAATTTTCACCTATAACAGGGGATTTTGCAATTTCAGTTTGGTACAAAACAAACTCACCTTTAGTGATGAATCTCTTTTCATCGAAACAATTTCCATCCGATACCACGAATAATTTTGAAATTCAATTGAACAGTCACGACCGTAATTTCCTAACCAATCCATGGCAGCTCAGTTTATGGTATCAAACATTTGTTTATTGGAATGGAATAGGAAACATAGGAAATGCAGTGGGGGAGGGTAGTGCTGGGGTCTTTACCAAAGGGGAATGGTGCCATTTTGTGATAACTAGAACAGCAGATACCCTGAGAATTTACCGCAACCACGTCTTATATTTCAATTCCATGGACGGGCACTACAATGGGACGCTTGGTGATGCCGTTGATTTGTTAATGAGTGCTTCACCTTACCGATTCAAAGGAGCAATTGATGATTTAAGGTTGTACAACAGGTATCTTACGCAAGCTGAAGTTGATTTGCTTTGGTTTGAGCACAGGCCTTTTGTTTTTAATGACCCTAAACCTACGGATGCCTATGTCCTAGGGTCAACTCTTTTTGCAAATTGGCAGTACGATACATCACAAGTCAGTGATAGTATTGTAGTTCAATATAGCATTAACAATGGACCTTGGATTGCTCCTACACATTCGGGGATGGCCTATGAGTACTATAGTTACTTAAACCTAAACTTTCCACCTGGAACTACCCTTGAATTTCAAGTATTCGATAAAGCAGATTCGACAAAATTTGCAAAAAGCGGCCAAATGATCATGAGCGAATATGATTGGGTCGAAGTTAGTCCTACGCTTCCTTGGAATAGTAAGGATGGCGCTGGACTGTTGACTTACAACGGAAAAATGTGGTGCTTGGGAGGATGGGACCCGCCCTATAATCCTCCACACTACACGCATAACGAAATTTGGAGTTCTACCGATGGTGCAAATTGGATTTATGAAGGCGATGCGCCCTGGCCTGCCCGTCATTGCGGTGGATGGATGGTGTATGACAGCGCGATGTGGGTGGTTGGTGGAGATCCACAATCCGGTTGTTTAGCCGATGTTTGGAGGAGCACTGACGGCATTAATTGGACCTTGATGCAAGACACGATTTCTGCTTTTTATGCAAAAAAACATAACACCAACTATGCGCCATTAGCTGACAAAATGTTGATGATGGGCGGATCTAGTTGTGGTCTCGCTATGCCAGTAGCTTTTAGCGAAGTTTGGGAAAGCTCAGATGGTGTTACATGGAATCAACTCCCAAATGCTCCATGGAGTGGAAGAAGTATGCAAATTAATTACTGCGTAGACGATTCAGGTGCACTTTGGATTTTAGGTGGAGCGGGTGAACATGACCGCAGATCGTATAACGACGTTTGGAAATCATCGGATGGGGTTCAATGGACACTCGTTAATGAATCGGCTCCATGGCGGGGCAGATATTGGCATACAGTGGCATGGTTTGATCATAAAATATGGTTAATGGGGGGAGTGGCTACCGGTTCAGAAATGAACGATGTTTGGTATTCAGACGATGGAATTTCATGGCATGAATTTAAAACTACTACAAGTAACCTGCCTTCAGGTACACGCCATGCACAATCAACGACCGTTTATGATAATGCCTTATGGTACATAGGTGGAATTACAACCAATAATGCATGGAAAATTGTGAATGCCACGCAGGTGAACGAAGCGGAAGAATTATCACAAAACGAAAGAGTTTTCAGAATTTATCCCAATCCAGCGGATCAATCATGTAATTTGGTCGCACCTAATGATTGGAAGGGGGCAGTCGAAATATTGGATAATACGGGAAAAATAGTCTTGTTTCAACAGGAATTATTCAATCATTCTACGTTGCACGTTGAAAATTTAAAAGGAGGAATGTACACCGTTCGATTTTATCCTCATGAAGGTGGTAATCAAGCTTCACTAAAACTCATGTTGCTCAAATAACCAGGCTTGACAAGAATTTGGAATAAGACAAATTTGAATGAACTCCTTTGGATTTTTCAAAAATGTTGCCGAAATATTTTTTTAATGGTGTAAATTTATGGGCTTTCATCCATGAAACTATATTTCAACTTGCTATGGTGGCTCATAGGCTTGGCGCCGGTTCACGCACAGCTTCAAAACACCCATTGGACCTTTGGCTATAATTGCTGGGTTGATTTTTCAGGAGGAGCTCCTGTGGGAAATGGAGCTGCTGCAATTTATAGCAATGAACAGTGTGCCACGGTATCCAATCCCTCTACCGGACAATTGCTTTTCTATTCCGACGGCCAAAGCGTTTGGGACGCCAACCATAATCCAATGCCCAACGGATTTAACCTGTTTGGAGGAGCTTTTCTTTCCTGTTCTCAGGGGCCACTCATTGTTCCATTTCCCGAAGATCCTACAAAGTATTACATTTTCACGATGGACGACCTAGAGTATGATGTTCCGCAACTGGATAACGGATTACGCTACACGGTGGTTGATATGACTCAAAATGGCGGGTTGGGCGACGTGGACCCCCTTCAAAAGAATATTTTTCTCACCGATTTTCTTTCCGAAAAAATGACGGTGGTGAGGAGTGAAGCCATTCGGGGTTATTGGGTGATTGTTCACAAAAGAGAAAGTGATCAATTTTTAGCCTACAAAGTAGACGGATGTGGTGTAGATCCAACGCCTGTTTCAAGCAATGTTGGAACCGCTTTATTGGGAGCTAATTCTAATTTTGATCCGCGCATGCCTTTTTATGGTTCCATGAAAGCTAACAACGCCGGAGATCGAATTGCCATGCCCATTGACGATAGCAAACTCATTGACTTTTATTCCTTTGATGCAACCAGCGGTCAATTGTCGAATCCCATTACCGTTGAAGTAACCGACAACACGCCTGCGTCTCCCATTCGAAAATACGGCTGTAGTTTTTCGCCCGACGGAAGCATGTTCTACTATACCAACACCATTTCAGTCTATCAATTGAAATTAACCACGTATGACTCCATCAATATCGCCTCCTCACACACGTTAATAGCTACACCAAATGATCCAACGTTTCAAATCGAAGAAGGACAAGACGGGAAGTTGTATGTTGCCATTGGGGGAAGCAATGTGCTAGATGCCATCAATTCACCAAATAGTTCGTTTTGCGATTACACGAGTAATGCCGTTACGCTTAACGGATTGTGCCTGTTGGGTTTGCCCGCTCGCGTTCACGAACGGAATTTTTCAAGTCCACTCATTGCTTTTTCTCCCGACTCATGTTGGCAAAGTAATATCACATTTTCTATTGCAACAAACTTACCCATC